>SDZP01000082.1 GCA_004144935.1 Caulobacteraceae bacterium
TACCTATGCTGCGTGAATAGCAGCAACTTAGTGATAATTGGAAGACTCACTTCTGGCTGATTTTGATCTGGCGATCCCGTGCAGGGTACACGCACTCAACAGCTGGACTCGTGCCACGGCAATTCGTACATGGCTGCGTCCCCGAACACTTGACTTTGCGCGAATGACACCTCTCACAACTGGTTCAAGCTAAGCTCATGTATGTCTTGGCATATGCTACAATATTAGACTTACGCGATAGGCTTGCTTCGCTTCCGTATCGGTGATGACATGGATGCCTTCCGGGAGGGGTGGCGTCGAGGTTGATCGTGTCGGTCAATTGAAGCAGTTGCCGAAGTTCGCGATGATTACATCATCGTCACCATGATCGAGCGCTTTGGCCGTTCACGCCGCGACGAGGTTCACCCCGCCGGACGCGCCTCCCTCGGCATGATCGTCGCCCTGGCCATGGCCATGCTGCTGGCCCCCTTCATTGGCGAGAAGGGCCAGGTCCTGCTCGCGATCTGCCTGATTGGCGCGGCCATCGCCGGCTTCTGCTTCGCCTTCGAACGGGTGCTGCTGTGGGGCGCGCTGCTCTGGAGCCTGGCGACCGCCGTCGCCGGCGTGCGGGTCATCTTCTTCGACCTCTACGACCAGCCCGGCCTCATCGACGTCTTCCTCGCCGCGGCCTCTGTGCAGGCGGCCGCCCTTCTCTGGCTCACCGCACCGGTATGGGTCGCCTCCTGGCGGGCGCGGCTGCCCGCCCTTGCGTCGCTGGTCGGCGCCGCCGTCGTCATCCTGCTGATCCTCTCGCCGTTGACCGTCGAGAACACAGGCGACTCCACGCTTCTGGCGATGATGGACCTCCTGGCCCTGCCTCTGGCGGTTCTCGCCCGCAGGCTGGCCGTCGCCGAGCGGCGCCCGTCGGCCTGAGGAGGTAAGGGCGCGGAGCGCAGGCTGTCCGGCGGTTTGATCGACGTCAAGGCGGAGGCCGGCCGGCCGGCCGATGGTGCGCTGGAACCGGAGAACAGTCTCATGAGCTATCGCGACATCCTGGTGCAGGTTGACGAGACACCGCAGTCGAGGCCGCGCGCCGCCGCTGCGGCCGGGCTGGCCCGGCGCTCGGGCGGAGTCGTTTCAGGCGTCTTCCTGCGCTCCGAATTCCTCAATGACGTCATGGCGACGGAGATCCTCGCCTATATGTCGCCGACGGACATCGACGCCCTGCTGAAAGACCACGCCAAGGCGGTCGACAACGCGGCGGAGGCGGCGCGCGAAACGTTCGAACAGGCCGCGGCCGAGGCCGGCGTGACATCCAGCTGGCTGACCATCGGCGGCGACAACAACCACCTCCTGATCGACTGCGCCCGGCGCGCCGACCTGTTGGTCGTTCCGCCGGTGTCGAAGGTCACCATGGCGCGCTGGCGCTATCCCGCGGGCGATCTGGCCATGGCGGTCGGCGGGCCGGTGCTGGTGGTCGGCCAGGACGGCTGCGCGCCGGACTTCGGCAGCCGCGTGCTGGTCGCCTGGAACGGTTCGCGGGAATCGGCGCGCGCCCTGCGCGATGCCTGGCCCATCCTGACCGGGGCGGCGCAGGTCGATGTCCTGGTGGTCTCGCCGCATGGCGACGGCGGGCCCGATGGCCTGCTGCAGCGCCACCTCGAGCGTCACGGCTGCAAGGCCAACATCATCCTCGATCGCAGTCGGGACGAGGTGGCGGCCGAGGTGCTGCGGCGGCAGGTCCGCGAGCTGGGCTCGGATCTGCTGGTCATGGGCCTTTTCGGTCGACCGCGGATTCAGGAACTGGTGCTTGGCGGCGTCAGCCAGGACATGCTCGACGCCCCGCCCGCGCCCCTCCTGATCTCCCACTAGGCGCCGCGTGATGAGCTACAAGGACATCCTGCTGCATCTCGACAGCTATCCTGACCCGACGCCGATGGACGTCGTCGATGAGGCGATGCGGATCTGCGCCGCCCTGGGCGAGGGGGTCACGGCGGCGGCGTTTCCCGTGCGGATTCCGCTCAAGAGCAACTTCCTGCCCGACCGGCTGATCGGGCTGGCGCGGCTGGCGGAGGCTGAGGAGTCACCCAGCGCCGAAAACGTCGCCCAACTGTTGGCCCGGTTCCGGGCCGAAGCGGCCAGGCACGGTTTGCGCCATCGCGAACTGACCAGCGAGCTGGACGAGTTCGATCGGCCGGCCCGGCTGGCCCAACTGGCTCGCACCCACGATCTTTGCGTCATTCCCTACGTCGGCGAGGTCGCCTCCCAGACCGCTTTCGCCGAAGCCGTGGTGTTTGGCGCCGGCCGGCCGGTGCTCATCTTCCGGAGCGGGGCGGGCCATATCCGCCCCGGCGGGTTCAGGAAGGTCCTGGTCGCCTGGGACGGCGGCCGGGCGGCCAGCCGGGCGGTCGCCGACGCCATGCCGGTTCTCGTCCAGGCCGAGGAGGTCCGCATCCTGACGGTGCTCGGCGACAAGCCCTCGGCCGTCGGTCGCGGGGCCGACGCCCTGATGGCCCACCTGGCGCTGCACGGCGTGTCGGCCGAGGCGGAGGACTACACGGCGGCGGGCAGGGGCGCGGGCAAGATCCTCGAACAGGTCTCCGACGAGCGGGGCTTCGATCTTATGGTGATGGGCGCGTATGGCCACTCGCGGCTGCGGGAGTTTCTGCTCGGCGGCGCCACCCAGTACATCCTCACCGCGCCGCCGGTTCCCGTGCTGATGTCCCACTGACCAAAGGTGCGTCCGCTGTTGGCCGCAGGCTGCGCCAGATGGCCAGGCCCAGCAGGGGAAGCCAGGCGAGCAGGAATCCCAGAGTCAGCAGGTTCATGCTCTGCGGGTTGGTGAAGGCGGCCAGCACGCCGACCGTCGGGGCCAGCAGCAGGAAGCCGAGGATCCAGCGGCGCGGCGGCGCCTCCAGGCACAGCGCGGAAAGCAACAGGGCGTGGGCGGCGAGGGCGACGAACTTGATCCAGGCCGCCGTCGCCGAGGTCGGCAGGAGGGCGACTTTCGCCTCCAGGCCCGGCGTGATCTCCAGCAGGGTGAAGGTCTCGACATAGTCGGCGACGAGGGCGACGACAGCCGCCAGGATGGCCAGCAACACCGGCAGCCGCAGGCGCCCGCCGGTCATGAACAGGGCCGCGAAGATCGCGAACAGCGTGTAGCTGGGAATGTAGGCGATGACGTCCAGCTGGTTCACCGCGTCCATCGCCTGGATGATCGGGCTCCGGCAGGGATCGACCGGCAGGCCGAACAGGTTGGTCAGGTCGTCGGCCGTCCGGGCGAATTCAAAGCGCATGACAGCGCCGTCCGTCATGCAGACGCCGGCCGCCCTGACCGGCCCCAGCAGCTTGAAGGCGACCGTGACCGCCAGGGAGGCGATGCCGGCCACGCTGGCCAGGATGGCCCACAGGCGCGGGGTTCCGATGGTGCGCTGCATGGTTCCTCTCGATGCGATCGCCGGATATTGCCCGGACGCCGGGCAAGCGATCAAGGGTTTGCCAAGTCTGGTCCGGCCTGTTCCTATGGCGGCCGCTGTTCGCCTTGACGGGAACGAGACATGCCAGTTCGAGCGCGTTTACGCCTGCTGTCGGTGCTGATCGGCGTCGGCCTCGCAACGGCCGGGGTCGCGCAGGCCCAGATCCAGGCGCAAGGCCAGACCCCGAACCGCGCGCCCGTGCAGCAACCGGCGGCCCAGCCGGCGCCGCGCCCGGCGCCGTCGTTCGACGGTTTCCGGCGGATCGCCCCGAACGAACCCCGCACGGCGCCGCTGCCGCCGCCACGGGCCAGGCCCTACGACGCCGAGAGCAGCACGACGCCCGGCGTCGACCCCGCGCCCGGACAGCGAAGCTTCGCCCCCAGGCTGGCGCCCGTTCCCTACGATCCGCGCGGTGTGCGCGAGCCCGCCAGGGAGACCGAAGCCGAGGATCGGCCGAGGGCCGCGCCGGCCGCCGCGCCGAAGACGGCGCCGCCCCGGCCGGCGGAACAAGTCGCGCCCGCCGGCGACCCGCCAGCGGCCGAGGCGGCCCCCGCACCGCCGGCGTCCGCTCCCGTGGCAGCCCCGACCGCTCCGGTCGCGGCGAACCCGGCGCCCTCACCACCGCCCGCCGCCGCACCCCAGGCTTTTCCGCTCGCCGCCGCGGGTCTCGCCGGCCTGGCGCTGCTGCTGATCCTCGCCATCGTCGCCGCGGTTGTCCGCCGGATGATGCGGGGCGGCGCCGGCGCGGCGACCTACAGCACCCGTGTCACCGTCAATCCGGCCCTGGTCCTGGAACCGGAATTCACCCCAGACTCGTCGGGCCCGGCCTTCGCCGTCCGCGTGCGGCACGGAAGCTGGACCAGCCAGGCGGACTATCCGGGCGACCGGGCGGCGGGAGCGGCGGCATGAGCGAGGCGGCCCACAGCCTCAAGTCCATCTTCTGTCTCGACCTGGCCCAGCCGGTCGGCTCACAGCCTGAGTTCTCCAAGGTGCTGGCCGGCATGAAGGCTGCAGCCGCGGTCCCCGCCGCCTCCGACGAGGGCCTGACCCGCGCCTTCAACACGGCGCTGGAGCAGGTCATGGCCATCCAGATCGGCGACATTCTGCTGGCCAGCTGGAGCAGGCTGGCGGCCCTGAACGACGCTTTCAAGTCGACCCGCGCCGATCCGGCCAGTGTCGTCATCCTGCCCCTGCTGGATCACAAGGTGTCGTCCAGCCACGCCCCCTGCATCGACCTGCTCTGCGCCGGCAAGGAACTGGCCAAACTGATGTTCGACATTTCCGTCGTGCTGCAGCTCAAGGGCGTCGAGCTGGAAGTCCGCCACGGCGCGATAAACTCGGTGACGGCCGGCAAGGCGGTCGGCGAGGGCAAGCTGGTGCTGGCCGGCAAGACCCTGGTGCAGCGCAAGTCCAGGGAGCTGCCGCTTCCCGGCCGCCTCGCCTGGGGCGCGGCGCCGGTCGCCGCCGCTAGCTGAGACGGTCCTTGTAGGCCTCGCGCAGCACCTTCTTGTCGATCTTGCCGGTGGCGGTCAGCGGGACGGCGTCGAAGATGACGTCGTCCGGCATCCACCATTTGACGATGCGCGACTCCAGGAAGGCGAGCATGGCGTCCTTGGTGACCT
This sequence comes from Caulobacteraceae bacterium, assembly GCA_004144935.1. Classification (GTDB taxonomy): domain Bacteria; phylum Pseudomonadota; class Alphaproteobacteria; order Caulobacterales; family Caulobacteraceae; genus Caulobacter. The sequence continues at coordinate 5,078 of SDZP01000082.1, forward strand.
CGTGCCCGTCGTGGACCTCGATCACCAGCAGCGGCCGCTCCTCCCACTTGGGATGCGGCACGCCGAAGACGGCGGCGATCTTCACGCCCGGGCAGGCGACGGCGATGTTTTCCAGGTCGATGGAGCTGATCCATTCGCCGCCGGTCTTGATGACGTCCTTGGCGCGGTCGGTGATCCGCATGAAGCCGTCGGCGTCGAGGGTGGCGATGTCGCCGGTGTCGAACCAGCCGTCGGCGTCGGCCGCGTCGGTCTCCTTGCGGAAATAGCGCCGGATGGTCCAGGGACCGCGCACCATCAGGGCGCCGCTGGTCTCGCCGTCATGCGGCGCTTCTGTCCCGTCCTCCTGGACGATCTTCAGCTCGATGCCGAACTGCAGCCGCCCCTGGCGGGTCCAGATGACCTCGTCGACATGGTCCTCTCCGCCGGCGGCCAGACCGGGGGTCGGGGTGGCGACGACGCCGAGTGGGCAGGTCTCGGTCATGCCCCAGATCTGCAGCACCTGGACGCCGTGTTTCCGCTTGAAGGTCTCGGCCATGGCCCGGGGCACCGCCGAGCCGCCGATGATCACCCGCTTCAGCGAGCCGGCACTTCCGCCGGTCTGGTCGAGGTGGGCCAGGTACATGGTCCAGATCGTTGGCACGCCGCCGGAGAAGGTGACGCCTTCGCCCTCGATCAGGTCCTGCAGGCTGGCCGCGTCCATCTTCTCGGCCGGCAGGACCAGTTTGCAGCCGTTGATCGGGGCGGTGAACGGCAGGCCCCAGGCCGTGGCGTGATAGAGGCTGGAGCAGGGCATGACGACGTCGAAGGCGGTCAGGCCGAAAGCGCTGTTCAGGCCGGCGGCCATGGCGTGCAGGACGACGGCGCGGTGGCTGTAGAGCACGCCCTTGGGATCGCCGGTGGTGCCGGAGGTGTAGCAGAGGAAGGCGCCGCCGTTCTCGTCCAGCGTCGGCCAGGGGAGGGCGTCCTCGGCCTCGTCCGCCAGCAGGGTCTCGTAGTTGAGGGCGCCGACGTCGCCCGGGTCGTGGCCATCCTCGTCGGCCATCAGGATGAAGGTCGTCACCGTTGTCATCCGCCCGGCGAGCCGCTCGACCACCGGCTGAAAGGTGCGGTCGTAGAACAGCACCCGGCTCTCGGCATGCTCGAGCACATAAAGGATCTGCTCGTCGAACAGGCGCGGATTGACGGTGTTCAGCACCGCGCCCAGGCCCGGCACGGCATAGAACAGCTCCAGGTGCCGATGGGTGTTCCAGGCCAGGGTGGCGACCCGCTCGCCGGACTGGACGCCGAGGCCTTGCAGGGCGCGGGCCAGGCGGCGGGCCCGCTTTCCGAGCCCGGCGTAGTCGTAGCGGTGGATGCGGCCCTCGACGGTGCGGGAGACGATCCCGACCCGGGGGTGGGCGGTCTCGGCGAAGGTCAGGATTGCGGTCGTGACCAGCGGGGTGGTCTGCATCAGGCCGGGAATCACGTCGTTTCCTCAGTGTCTTGTTGTGGCGGGTCGAGCCGGAAGGCCTCGCGGGAGGCCAGTCGCCATTCCCGGACGATGCGGCTCCACCAGCGGATGCGGGTGGCGTCGTCTAGGCCGTCGCGTTCCTCCAGCCAGACGATCATCCGGTCGACCCACAGGCCAAACAGGCTGCCGCCGGCCAGACCCGCGCGGTCCTCGGCCCCCTCGGGAGCGCCGGGCCTGGGCTCGAACAGCGGACGGGAGCGCTCGTTGAAGATGGCCCGCAGCCGGTCGCCCCAGTCGGAGCGGTCGGCCCCGCCGCCGCAGTTCTTGAGCACCACCAGGAAGGGGGCCGGGTCCTGGCGGGCGGCTTCCAGCACGCGAGCAACCATCGAACCATAGCCCTGCCAGGTCTCCCGGTAGGCGGCGATGACGGCGTCCTCGACCTTCTGGAAGACGGCGTCGACGATGGCGTCGCGCGAGGGAAACAGGCGGTAGAACAGGATCTTGGCGGCCCCGGCGGCCTCGGCGAAGTCGCGCATGGTGGCGCCATGCAGGCCCTTTTCCAGCATCACCCTCGCGGCCACGTCGATATATTCGGCGCGCCGGGCGGCGGCGTCGACTCGGGGCTTGCGCGCGGGGGCGGAACCGTCGGCCATTGGCGGTAAGGGGGCCTTTCCGTTGGGGCTTGTCAATTGAAACCGATTGGTAACATGCTGCTCCGCCGGCCGAAGAACCGGCTCGGAGGAAGCCATGACCGACCTTGTCCGCCACCTCACCCTCGACAGCCTGACCCTGACGCCGCTGACCCCGACCATCGGGGCGGAGGTCGGCGGATTGGACCTGAGCCAGCCGCTGACGTCCGGCCAGGTCGCCGCCGTCCGCCGGGCCCTGCTCGACTGGAAGGTGCTGTTCTTCCGCGACCAGGCCATCGACACCGATCAGCATCTGGCCTTCGCCGGCGCCTTCGGCGCGCTGGAGGTCCACCCCTTCGCCCCGCACAAGCCGGGTTACCCCGAGGTCCTGGCCATCACCCACAACCGGGAGAACAAGGGCCGCGAGAACACCTGGCACAGCGACGTCACCTGGCGGCTGGAGCCGTCGCTGGGCTCGGTGCTGCGGGCGATCGAGCTCCCGCCGGTCGGCGGCGACACCCTGTTCGCCGACATGTACGCCGCCTACGACGGCCTGACCGACGAGGTGAAGGCGCGGGTCGAGGGCGCCGTCGCGGTCCATGACTTCGCCCACTTCCGCACCCGCATGCGCAACCGAGGCATGACCGAGGACCAGATCGAGGCCTTCAACAGGCAGTACCCGAAGGTCGAGCACCCGGTCATCCGGACCCATCCGGAGACCGGTCGGCGCTGCATCTACGTCAACCGCGCCTTCACCCAGCATATCGTCGGCTGGGACGAGGACGACAGCGCCCGCATGCTGGCCCACCTCTACGCCCAGGCGTCGATCCCCGAATACCAGTGCCGATTCCGTTGGGAGCCGGGCTCCATCGCCTTCTGGGACAACCGCGCCAGCCAGCATTATGCGGCCAGCGACTACTGGCCGGCGGTGCGCCGGATGGAGCGGGTGACGATCGTCGGGGATCGGCCCTACTGACGCGCGCCGGGAACAGGCCTAGCGTCGCGCCATGGCCCGCAAACCGACCGCCTCTTCCAGACCCGCCCCCGCCAGGTCCCCCAACGCCGTGGTCCGCCACTGGCGCATCGCCGTCGCCGTGCCGGCCGGCATCGTCGGCTGGTTCGGCGCCACCCGGCTGGCCTGGCCGGGGGCCGCGCCGGAACTTGCCGGCTGGGTCAGCGGGGCGGTGGTGTTCCTCGGCCTGACCTGGCGGTTGTTCCTGACCGCCGACGAGGCTCAGGTGCGCTTGCGAGCGGCGCAGGAGGACGAGAAGACGCCGGTGATCCTGCTGGTCATCCTGGTCGCGGTGCTGGCCAGCCTCGGCGGCATCGTCATGGCGATGATCGAGAGCAAGGCGGGGACGTCGTTCGAGAAGGGGCTGGTGGCGGGGCTGGCGGGCCTGACCCTGGTCAGCAGCTGGCTCGTTCTGCAGACGGTGTTCGTCATCCACTACGCCCACCGGCATTTCGGCGGGCCCAAGCGCGAGGCGTTCGGCTTCTCGGGCGATCCGCCGAAGAGCTACATGGATTTCGTCTACCTGTCGTTCTGCATCGGGGCGACGTTCCAGGTGTCAGACATGACGGTGAACACCACGCGGCTGCGTAACCTGATCACGGCCCACGCGGCGGCGGCCTATTTCTACAACACGGCGATCCTGGCGCTGGGGATCAACATCATCGCGGGGTTGGTGTGAGGCGCACAATCCCTTCTCCCGCTTGTCGGGAGAAGGTGTCGGCGTAGCCGACGGATGAGGGCAGCACCGGCCTTTGAAAGTTTTCGAGAAAGGTCGGCTGAAGCTGGCGCCGCCCTCATCCGACCCCTTCGGGGCCACCTTCTCCCGACAAGCGGGAGAAGGATCATTCTCTACGCAGCGCCTCGATCGGATCCAGCTGCGCCGCGCGCCAGGCCGGATAGGCCCCGAAAACCAGGCCGACCAGCATCGAGAACCCCAGCGCCGTCGGGGCCGCCCAGCTGGCGATGGCCATAGGCCAGCCGGCCAGGGTCGACATCAGCAGGGCCCCGCCGATGCCGAGCAGCAGGCCGATGACGCCGCCGGCGAAGCTGAGCACCACCGCTTCGAGGGCGAACTGGTAGAGCACCCAGGTTCGCCGCGCGCCGACCGCCATGCGCAGGCCGATCTCACGGGTCCGTTCGGTGACGGCCACCAGCATGATGTTCATGATGCCGATGCCGCCCACGAGCAGCGACACCGCCGCCACCGCCGCCAGCAGGCCGGTGAAGGTCTTGGTCGAGGCGCTCATCGCCTCCATGATCGAGGCCATGTTCTGGACGGTGAAGTCGTCCTCGGCGCCCTGGCGGATGCGGTGGCGCTCGCGCAGCAGGTTGGTGACGTCCTCCTGCACCCGGTCCAGGTCCTCGGCCTCGGCCGCCTTCACATAGATGGTCTGGACGTTGTCGCCGCGCACCCGGCGGCCGACGATGCGCGAGCGCACCGCCTGCAGCGGGCCCAGCACGATGTCGTCTTGGTCCTGGCCGAAACCGGCCTGGCCCTTGGAGGTCAGCACGCCGACGATCTCGAAGGGCACCGTGCCGACGCGCAGGCGCTTGCCGATCGGATCGGCGTCGCCATACAGTTCCTTGACGATGGTGGCCCCGACGACGACCACCTTCTTGCCTTGGCGGGCCTCGCGTTCGTCGAACATGCGGCCGGAGGCGATCGTCAGGTCGCGGGCGATCAGATAGTCGGGGGTGACGCCCTCGACGCGGGTGTTCCAGTTGCCGCCCTCGGCGGTCAGCTGGGCGCCGCCACGCACCGCCGGGGCGACGGCGGAGACGTTCTCGACCTGCGCCTTGATGGCCTCGGCGTCGGTGTCGGACAGGGAGACGCCGGTGCCGGCCCCCTGGCTGACGAAACCGGCGCCGCCGCCCCGCGAGGCGCCCGGGCTGACGATCAGCATGTTCGACCCCAGGCCGCCGATGGCGCTGGTCACCATCTGCTGCGCCCCCAGGCCGATGGAGGTCATCATCACCACGGCGGCGACGCCGATGACGACGCCGAGCGAGGTCAGGGCGCTGCGCATCGGGTGAGCGACGATGGCCCCGGTGGCGAAGCGGACCAGATCGATGGGCTTCATCATGCCGGCGCTCCCGAAGAGCGCGAACCGCCGTGGTCGTCGCTGACGATGTGGCCGTCGCGGAAGGTCACCCGCCGGCGGGTCTCGGCCGCCACCTCCAGGTCGTGGGTGACGATGACCAGGGTCAGGCCCTCGTCGTTCAGCTCCTGGAACAGGCGCAGCACGTCCTGGCCGGTCTGGGTGTCCAGGGCCCCGGTCGGTTCGTCGGCGAGCAGCAGGTGGGGCTGGTTGGCCAGGCTGCGGGCGATGGCCACCCGCTGCTGCTGGCCGCCGGACATCTGCGTCGGCCGGTGGCCCATGCGGGCGCCCAGGCCCACCTTCTCCAGCAGGGCGGCGGCGCGGTCGCGGCGCTCGGCCGGCTCGACCCCGGCGTAGATCATCGGCAGCTCGACGTTCTGCAGGGCGCTGAGCCGCGGCAGCAGCTGGAAGGACTGGAAGACAAAGCCGATCCGCGCGTTGCGGAACGCAGCCAGGTCGTTGTCGTCGAAGGCGCCGACATCCTCGCCCTCGAACAGGTAGCGGCCGGCCGTGGGCCGGTCGAGGCCGCCCAGGATGTTCATCAGCGACGACTTGCCCGACCCCGAGGGACCGATAATTGCGACGCTCTCGCCCCGCGCGATGGTCAGCGAGACGCCGGCCAGGGCGTGGACGGTCTCGTCACCCATGACGTAGGTCTTGGTCAGACCCTCGAACTGGATCACTAGAGCCCCCGAACCCGGACGCCGCCGCCGCCGCCGGTCATCGGATTGCGCGCCTGGACCTTGGCCTTGGGACCGCCGCCGGTGATGACCGCGGCGCCTTCCTTGATGGTCCCGCTGCGATCGACGATTTCGGTGAAGCTGCCGTCCGTGGCCCCGACCATGACCGGCACGGGGATCGGCTTGCCGTCCTTCAGGATGTAGACGACGCCGCTGGTCATGCCGCCGCGCTGCCCGCCGCGTCCCTGGCCCATGCGGGCCCGCAGGGCGACCAGCTTGGTCTTCTGGTCGGACTTCAGGATCGGGTCCAGCTTGACGAAGGCCTCGTCCATGATCTTGCGGCGCTCGGGGCCTTCGGCGGCCCGCGACTTGGCGGTGGCCTCGGCGAAGATGGCGTCAGCCTTCTTCTTCTGGCCGGCGTCGAGGTCGAGCTGTTCGGCATGCCGGGCAGCAGCTTGCCGCCGGGATTGTCGGCCTCGGCGATCACCGTGTAGGCGACGACGTTGTTGGCGGTCTCGGGCTGCTTGCGCACCTGGGTGACCACCCCGGTGAAGTTGTCGTCCGGAAAGGCGTCGACGGTGAACTTGACCCGCTGGCCCTCGCGCACGCTGCCGATGTCGGCCTCGTCGACGCTGATCTTGACCTCCAGCTTGGAGAGGTCCTGGGCGATCTGGAACAGGATGGGGGCCGACAGGCTGGCGGCCACGGTCTGGCCGGGCTCGATCTGGCGATCGGTGACGACGCCGCTGATCGGGGCGACGATGTTGGTGCGGCCAAGGTCGACGTTGGTGACGTTCAGCGCGGCGCGGGCCGAGGTGACATTGGCCGTGGCGGCGGCGACGCTGGCCTGGGCGGCCTTCCAGGTGGCCAGGTCGGCGTCGAGCGCGGCCTTGGCGGTAATGCCCTTGTCGAACAGGGTCTTGGTGCGGTTGTAGTTGGCGCGGGCGACGTCCGCCTGGGCCTGCAGCTGGGCGACGTTGGCCTGGCTGGAGGCGACCTGGGCCTGCCCTTGCTGGGCGCGGCTGACGTAGGTCTGCGGGTCAAGGACGGCCATCACCTGGCCGGCCTTCACATAGTCGTTGAAATCGACGAGCACCTTGGTGATCTGGCCGGAGATCTGCGATCCGACCTGGACGGTGACGAGGGCCTGCAGGCTGCCGGACGCCGACACCGACTTGGTGATGTCGCCGCTGGCCACCTGTTCGGTGCGGTAGGGGTCCTTGTCGGCCTTGGGCTTGAGCAGCAGGTAGCCGCCGCCGCCCAGCACCACGGCGGCGCCGACGGCCCAGGCCACGGGGACCCATCGCATCTTTTTCTTCGTACGCGGGGCGGTGTTCAGGCTCATGGGTCTCACGTGACTCGTCTGTTCACCCCATCAGGTAGCGTCCGGAGTTTGCAGGGGCATTTCACTGCGTTGCAGGGCTGGGCGACCATCCGCAATCAACGCGGCGCTTGGGGCGCTTGTTGCAGGGACGCTCAGCGGGGCCCGGGCGGCCTGCCGCGCTTGCCGCCCGGCTTGGGCGGCGGGGCCTCGAGGATCGTCTGGTAGGGGGTCTTGGGCAGGGTCGCCAGGGTCAGCAGGCCGTCGCCGTCCTTGTCGAGCAGGGCGAAGCGGTCGCGGGCGGCGGCGAGCACCTCCTTGCGCTCGATCTTGCGGTCGATGTTGGTGTCCTGGCCCATCACCGGCTGCACCTCGTTGATCATGCCGTAGAGGCCAGCCCCGTTGCGGCTGGCGCCATAGCGACGGCCGTCGACCCCCTGGGCCTTGCCGATGAAGGGCCGCTTGCCGAGGGCGACGACCGCGCCGGGCCCTTCCTCGCCGCGGTCCAGCGGACTGAGAATTTCCGGGGCGACGTTGCGTTCGTAGTCGGCGATCTCGAAGCCATCGAGCCAGCCGTCCTTGTCGGTGTCGAGCTGGGCGTGGAAAGCCAGGGCGTCGGCGATGAACTCTTCGCGGCTGAGCGCGCCGTCCTTGTCAGTGTCGGCCCGGACGAACCAGGCGACGACAGGGTAGGGCTGGCCCCTCGGCGCCCGGAAGGGCTCGCCGGACGGGCTGATGAACAGCTGCTCGCGGCGGGGCGGCGGGCCCTCCGGCGGCGGGACGGGCGGCTGGGCGAGGGCCGGCGTGGCCAGGAGGGCGGCGAACAGGGCCAGGCGAGCAG
>SDZP01000458.1 GCA_004144935.1 Caulobacteraceae bacterium
ATCCCGGCCTGGATGCTCAAGACCGCGCCCGAGATGTTCAAACCGGTCGCCGTTGATGTCGACCGGTTTGAACATCTCGGGCGCGGTCTTGAGCATCCAGGCCGGGATCTCCTTGATCTCCTCCTCGGTCGCCCCGGAGGTGACAGCCTCGACGATCTTCAGCCGGGCCTCCTCGACGATGGCGGCCGGGGGCGTGGCGGCATCGGCGCAGGCCGGCAGCAGGGCCAGGGCGAGGAGGGGCAGCAGGGTGCGGTGCATGGCGTTGAGCCTCACTTGGCGGGGACCAGGGTGCGGCTCGCCGCGTCCCAGGCCATGGGGGTGATCTTGCAGGTGGCGTCCTCGGTCGAACAGTCGTCGTTGCGCTCGATGGTGTCGAAGCGGGCCGGGGATCTGGCGATGTCGATCTGCCAGGTGAAGACGCCTTCCAGGGCCGGGGTCAGGCCGCCCGGGCCCGTGACGAGGACCGTGGTCGGCAGGAGCGGCGCATCGTCAGGTATGTCGCCCTCGAAGTTGCAGCTGTCCCAGGTTCCGACGATCCAGTCGCGGCGGCCGTCGCCGTTCAGGTCCGGCAGGTCTGCGTAGTCGGCTTCGTTCGTGGCGAAGGTTCCGCCGGCGGCGCGGCAGAGGCTGTCGCGGCGGGCCACCTGGGCGGCGATCTCGGGCGGCGCGGCGTTCAGCGGCGTCTCCACCGGGTTGCGCGAGCCGAAGACCAGCAGGGTGCGGCCCTCGCTGTCGGGCCGCTCGACGAAGCGCCCGAGAGCCGCGTCCCAGCCGTAGCGGCGGGGACAGGGGGTGACGCCATAGCCGCCGCAGGCCGAGCCGTGGAAATCGACGTCGACGTAGCGGCCGGACTTCGGGCCCTTCAGCGCGAACTCGCGGAACAGGGAGTCGAACACCAGGCGGTAGGACCCGTCGGCCTGGCTGGCATAGAGCTGGATCTTGCAGCCGCCGGTGCCGCAGAACATCGAGGGATTGGGGGCCTTCTCGAAGGACACCTGCCAGTCGGCCAGCCTGTCGCCGTTGACGTCGACCTGTTTGAACATCGCCGGCGGCGCGATCTTCAACCTGGCGGGGACGTTGGCGGGATCGGCGGCCTCTTCCGGCGTCCAGCCCTCGACGGCCCGCTCGGCGACCAGGGCGTTGACGGTGTCGGAGATGGCCTTCGGGGGCGCGGCGATCGACGGCGTGGCGAGGGCAAGGACGGTAAGCCCCAGCAGGGCGGCAAGACGGCGCATGAGTAACTCTCTGAACTGATGGCCCAGTTGGCCACGGCTAGGGGCGGCCGGCACGGCCTGTTTGGGGGGTGGCTTGCCCCTTTTTGGCGATTGGCCTAACCCTGCCGGCCCATTCTTTGGAGCCTGTCCGGGCGGCGACCCGAATGCACTTCGCCTGACAGGCCCCGGCTTACAGGAGCTCGCCCATGTCTCTCGCCTTCGTTTTTCCCGGCCAGGGCAGTCAGGCCGTCGGCATGGGCGCCGACCTGGCGCAGGCCTTCGCGGCGGCCCGCGAGGTGTTCCAGGAGGTCGACGACGCCCTGAACCAGAAGCTTTCCAAGCTGATGTGGGAAGGGCCGGAGGAAGACCTGACCCTGACCGAGAACGCCCAGCCGGCGCTGATGGCCGTCAGCCTGGCGGTGACCCGCACCCTGGAGAAGGAATTCGGCGTCGGCGTCGACCGCGCCGCCTTCGTGGCCGGCCACAGCCTGGGGGAATACAGCGCCCTGGCGGCGGCGGGCTCGATCTCGCTGAGCGACACTGCCCGGCTGCTGAAGCTGCGCGGCCAGGCCATGCAGCGGGCCGTGCCGGTGGGCGATGGCTCGATGGCGTCCCTGATCGGCAAGCAGACCGATGTAGCGCTGGCCGAGGCGGCGGCGGCGGCAGGGGCCAAGATCGGCGTCTGCGTGGTGGCCAACGACAACAACACCGGCAATGTGGTGATCTCCGGCGCCAAGGCCGCCGTCGAGCGGGCCATCGAGAAGGCCGAGGAACTGGGCGCCCGGGCCATCCGCCTGAACGTCTCGGCCCCCTTCCACTGCCCGCTGATGCAGCCGGCCGCCGACGAGATGGCGGCGGCCCTGGCCGGGGCGACGATCCTCGCCCCCCGCGCGCCGCTGGTGGCCAATGTGACGGCGCGGCCGGCGCACGATCCGGAAGTCATCCGCCGGCAGCTGGTCGAGCAGGTGACTGGCCGGGTGCGCTGGCGCGAGACCATGGACTGGCTGGCCGGGGAGGGCGGGGTGACCCGCTTCGCCGAGGCCGGCGCCGGCAAGGTGCTGTCGGGGATGATCAAACGGTCCGTGCCCGATGCGACGGCGACGCCGCTGAACACGCCGGCGGACCTGGAGGGGTTTGCGAAGTCGCTGTGATCTGAAGGCGGGGCGCCACCTTTCGCCGTCTCATCCTCCCACGTAGCGCGAAGCGCGTACGGGGAGGGGGACCGCCCGCGAAGCGGGTGGTGGAGGGGGCAAGGGACCGACCGGGGTCTCGCCGATTTTACCGAGACCTGCTGGAGAGTACGCGCACGGCCCTCG
>SDZP01000459.1 GCA_004144935.1 Caulobacteraceae bacterium
CTTCAGGGCGGGGATGGCGGCGCGGGCCTTGTCGGCGAGGGCCGGATCGATGTCGACCAGCAGCACGCCGGGCTCGTCGTGATCCAGCCTGCCCAGCACCTCGCCCCACGGCCCGACGGCGATGGAGTGGCCCCAGGTGCCGCGGCCGTCCTCGTGGAAGCCGCCCTGTGCGGCGGCGAGGATGAAGCTGCCGGTCTCGATGGCCCGGGCGCGCAGCAGGATTTCCCAATGCGCCTCGCCGGTCGGGCGGGTGAAGGCGGCCGGGACGGTGATGACCTTCACCCCGGCCGTGGCCAGGGCTCGGTACACGGCCGGAAAACGCATGTCGTAGCAGATGGTCAGGCCCAGGGGCCCGAACGGCGTCGTCGCCGCCACGGCCCGGTCGCCGGGGGTGTAGACCGCCGATTCCCGCGCCGTCTCGCCGGTCGGCAGGTCGACGTCGAACATGTGCAGCTTGTCGTAGGTGGCGACCACCGCCCCGTCCGGCCCGACCAGCATCTGGCGGTTGGCCGCCTGGCCGTCATCGCGCAGCACCAGGGCCGAGCCGATCGAGAGCCAGACCCCGAGCTCCGCCGCCAGCGCCCGCAGGCCCTGGACGACGGGGTCGGCGTCCGGGCTCTTCAGCGCCGGCAGCAGCAGATCGCGGTTCTTCTGCAGGACGTTGACGCCTTCCGGCGTGACGATCAGCTGCGCGCCGCCGGCCGCCGCCTCGCGCACCAGCGGCGCCACATGGGCCAGGGCGGCCTCGTGCGTCGCGGGCGTGCGGGTCTGGACCAGGGCGACGCGGAAACTCATCCGTGCAGCATCTCGTCGAGCTTGCCGCCACGGTCGAGGGCCATCAGCTCGTCGCAGCCGCCGATGTGCTTTCCGCCGATGAAGATCTGCGGGAAGGTGGTGCGGCCCGACTTCTCCATCATCTCGTTGCGCAGCTTGGGATCCATGCCGGCCTCGATCTCCTCGAAGGCGACATCCTTCTCGTTCAGCAGGGCGACGGCGCGGCTGCAATAGCCGCAGAAGGGACGGGTATAGATAACGACATCAGCCATAGGGGCTCCAATACGGGAACTGTGCGCGGTTATGTAGTCTTCGGCGTCATGGATTTCACCCTGGCGATCACCAGCAGGGAGACGTCGGCGGCTCCGGCGGCTTTCAGGGCCCGGGCGCAGGCGTCGGCGGTGGCGCCGGTGGTCAGGACGTCGTCGACCAGCAGGATGCGCCGGCCCTCGATCAAGCGCCGCCGCGGTTCCGGAACGGCGAAGGCGCCGGCCACGTTCCGCCGCCGCCCGGAAGCGGTGCGTCCGCCTTGCGTCGCCGTCTGGCGCGGACGGGTCAGGGCGTCCGGCAGATAGGCCAGGCCGCTGTCGCCGGCGAGCCGCCGCGCCACCTCCGCCGACTGGTTGTAGCGCCGCGACAGCAGCCGCCAGCGGTGCAGGGGCACGGGGACCAGGGCGTCGGCCCCGGCGATCAGGTCGCGCCCGGCCCGCGACAGCCAGCGGGCGAACAGCGGGGCGAGATCAGTGCGGTCGGCGTGCTTCAGCTGCAGGATCGGCTCGCGGCTGTGCTCGTCGTAGAGGCAGGCGGCGCGGGCCCGGTTGAAGACATGCGGCCTGGCCTCGCAGGCCGGGCAGCGGCCGATCAGGGCGTACTCGGCCGGCATGCCGCATCCGTCGCAGACCGGGTCCTCGATGAACAGGATGCGGCTCCAGGTGTCGGCCGGGATGCCGCCGGACTGGGCGGGCGAGCCGTCCAGGGCCGTGGCCGGCAGAATCAGGTCGAGCGCCCGGCGGCCGAATGCGCTAAGGGCGGGACCCGGTCGCCACCTCGCCTTCGGACCTTCCACCGTCATGACCGCCCCGCCCCTATTGTTCGACCGCGTCCTGCACCGAAGACGCCTGGATCGCGCCGCCGCCGCCTACGACACCGCCGGATTCCTGAAAGCCCGCGCCGCCGCCGACGCCGTCCTCCGCCTGGAGCTCATACTGCGCAGGTTTCCGCTGGCCGTCGACCTGGGGGCCCGCACCGGCGCCTTCGCCCAGGCGCTGGAAGACAGCGACGCGGCGGGCAAGATCGACACCCTGATCGAGACCGACCTGTCGGCCCCCATGCTGGCCGGCCGGCCCGGGCCGCGCCTTGTGGTCGACGAGGAGCGCCTGCCGTTCGCCCCGGAGAGCCTCGATCTGGTCGTCTCCACCCTCGCCCTCCACTGGACCAACGATCTGGTCGGCGCCCTGGTGCAGATTCGCCGGGCCCTGAAGCCCGACGGCCTGTTCATCGGCGCCTTCCTGGGCGGCGCCACCCTGACCGAACTGCGCCAGTGCCTGCTGGAGGCCGAGAGCGAACTCAGTGGCGGCGCCCACCAGCGCGTCTCCCCCTTCGCCGACGGTTTCGACGGGGCCGGCCTGTTGCAGCGGGCCGGGTTCGCCCTGCCGGTCAGCGACGTCGACCGGGTCACCGTCCGCTACGCCCACCCCCTGTCCCTGCTGAAGGACCTGCGGGCCATGGGCGAGACCAGCGTGCTGGTCGACCG
>SDZP01000460.1 GCA_004144935.1 Caulobacteraceae bacterium
CTTCACATCGAGGATGGCGCGCGGCTGCTGGTCGCCCAGGGTCAGCGATCCCGCCAATTCCATCGCGCCATCGAACGTCACCGCCGGCGCGACCCATGACAGCGCCGGCTCGCCGGCCGTCATCTCGAGTTCGATCCGCGCCCCGATCGCCGAGGTCTGCGGTCCCTGGAAGTCCAGCCGCCCAAGCTGATAGCCGCAGATCCGCCGGGCGATCAGGTCGATCTGGGCGATCTCGCCGCTGTCGGCCAGCATCACCGTGCCGAGGAACACCGCCTGGTCGTCCACCGTCTGGCCGGCGACCGCGAAACTCGGGGTGGCGACGAAGGCCCGGCGCTTGTAGCCGCTGGCCAACGAGGCCTGCGAGAGATCGGTGCGGGTCGGCGTGGCCAGCAGGAACAGGTTGACCGGCTGGCCGCCAAGGGCCGGCGTGGCCAGGGCCATGGCGGTATCGACGAGAATCTCCTGGCCTGACGGCTGGATCGCCATGCCTGGCGCGATGATCACCGAGCGGTTGTCGGACCCCGCCGTAACCTCCAGCCCTTGTGCGATGCCCCAGGTGTGCAGACCGCTGTTATAGAGGTGGCGCAGCCTGTCCAGATGCTCGCGCTGCGCCAGGAAATCGGCGGCCCCCAGTTCCTGGCCGTCGAAGTAGTTGGGCCGGCGGGGCAGGGCGTTGGCGATCATGGCGGGCTCTTGGATTTCCCTTTCGGCCCGGCGGCGGCCTCCAGCGCCTCGACCCGATCGGACAGGCTCTTCACCGCCTCGACCAGCACGGCGATCACGGCGTTGTAGGACACCGCGTGCAGACCCTGATCGTCGGTGTGCACCGCCTCCGGCAGCACCGCCGCGACCGACTGCGCCACCAGGCCGGCCCGGCGAACATGGCCACCGGCCGGCAGGTAGGTGACCCCCGCCAGGCCGCGAACGATCTGCAGGGCGCCGGTCAGCGGCTCGATGTCCGCCTTCACCGCCGCATCACTGACCGAGAAGGCGGTGCCGGTCTGGTCGACCGACCACACCCGCTGGCCATTGAACGTCAGGTTGATCAGGGCATAGCCGCCGCCCGGGTTGGGCATCCCCAGGCTGATCACCCCGCCCTGCGAGGCGCCGTTGACGAAGCCGAAGCCCGCCGCCGCCCCGGTCGAGCCGTTGGCCGCGAAATCGACCCCGACGCTCAGGGCCGCCGGGCCGGTCGCCCCTGGGCCCGAGAGAGTGGGGCCAACCGTCAGCTGGGTAACCGTCTGCGCCCCGCTGATCGCCGCCGGCTGCTCGGCCGGCGCGACCGCCAGGGCCTCCGTATGCGTTCCGCCGCCGGCCGGCGCCGGGGCGGGCGCAAACGGGGTCAGCAGCAGTTGGGCCGTCTGGCGGGCGGTGGTCGAGGGCTGGCCCGTGATCACCCCGCCGGCCGCCACCGTCACCTCGCCCAGCACCACGCTCGGCGAGGTCGGGACCGGTGCGGTCGTCGGCACCGACACCTGCAGAATGGGCTGCTCGACGATGGTCTTGTTGGCCTGAAGCTGTTGGCTGTTCGTCTGGCTGTTGTTGTCCCCGTACAGGATGCAGACATAGTAGGTTGAGCCCGCCGCGAGGTTGGAGCTCGCCAGATCCCGCATCAGGTTGGCCGCCAGGAAGATCGGCGTGCCGTTGCCATTGAAGGCCAGGCCAAGGCTGACGGTCAGCTGGCTACCCGAAGCGCTCAGCTCCATCCCGGTCACCACCCCCGGCGTATAGAGTCCCTGGTTCTGGACGGCCAGGACGTCGCGCACATACTGCTGCTCGCGAATGAAGTCGGTCGGGGCCAGCAGTTCGCCCTGGTAGTAGTAGGTTCTTGAAAGGGCGTTCTGGGTCATGCCTCTGGCCTAAAGATCCGCTGTCGTCGGCAGGATGAAGGTCTCGCCGACGACGCTGTTGACGCCCAGCCTGGTGATCGTCGTCCTGACGTCCACGGTATAGCTGGTATGGGCCGGCTTCTCCTGATCGACCAGCGCCCGGATGGCGGCGACCTTGGCGAGAACCGGCATGGAATTGAGGTCGTAGGTCGGCACCGTCAACACGACCTGGAAGGCGAAGGGCCGTACCCCGCCGACCACCGGATCGCCGCTCGCATAGGCCGTCTTCAACTGGGTATTGCGGCCGACGGTCATGGCGGGAGCGGCGACGACGTCGTTCACCGCGATGTCGCCCTTGATGAAGGTGTTCAGCAGCTCCTCTAGCCCGGCAGCCGTCCCCCGTTGCCGGAATACGGGAAGGATCGTAGCCATGATTTCCCGTTTCGAGTCCAACGTCCAGTTGTTATCGTTGGCAAGGCCTATCCAAGTTGATTGCCAGTCCAGAAGCTCGCTCAGCCAAGCGCTGACCTCGGCGTCCACCGTCGCCTGCCAGCTGCCCTGATCGGTCGGATTGGAGATGCCGAAATAGTCGTTGAGGGTATCGAAGAGTTCGTCGCTGTAGGTGGTCGAGGGGGGCGGATTGGGCTGGATCGGCGGGATGAACGCCTCGTCGTCCGGGGGGAACAGGAA
>SDZP01000461.1 GCA_004144935.1 Caulobacteraceae bacterium
TGCTCATAGTCCTCGGCCCCGTGCTGGGTGGCCGTGGCGCTGGTCTCGGTCATCCCCCAGCCGTTGCCGGGGGCGGATTTCGGCCAGGTCTCCTTGATCTTGCGGACCAGTTCCGGGGCGCTGGGCGCGCCGCCGTAGGAGACGCTCTCCAGGCTCGAAAGGTCGTACTTTTCGCGGGCCGGATGCTCGATCAGCTGCCAGGCGATGGTCGGCACGCCGCCGGCGGCGGTGACTTTCTCGCGCTCGATCAGCTGCATGGCCAGTTCGGCGTCCCACTTGCGCATCATCACGATCTTGCCGCCGCCGAACATCACCGGATTCAGCACGGCGAAGCAGCCGGTGGCGTGGAAGAAGGGCACCGAGATCATCATCGCCTTCTGCGGCGCGTTCGGGTCGGCCTCCGGGGGCTGTTCGCCGCGGCGCAGGAAGCTGCGGGCGGCGCTGCTGCCCGAGGACATGATGTTGCTGTTGATGTTGCGATGGGTGGCCAGGGCCCCCTTCGGCTTCCCCGTCGTGCCGGAGGTGTAGAAGATGGTGGCGTCGTCTTCCGGCTCCAGGGGGACCGTCGAAAGCGCCAGATCCGGCAACTGGGCCCAGCTGTTGGGCTCGCCAAGCACGTCCTCGATCTTGCTCACATAGGGATGCTGGTTCTCGTCGGTCATGCGGCTGACGAAGACATGCTGCAGGTCGGGACAGTTGGGCAGGTGCTCGGCCAAGCGGTCGAAGCGCTCGACATCCATGACGGCGACCTTGGTCCCCGAGTCGGTCAGGCCGTATTCCAGTTCAGGGCCCGTCCACCAGGCGTTCAGCGGGGTGACGATCGCGCCGAGGCTCTCGGCGGCGTAGAAGGCGACCGGCCATTCGGGCAGGTTGCGCATGATGATGGCGACGCGGTCGCCCTTGCTGACGCCCTTCTCGCTCAGGGCCTGGGCGAACGTCGCCACCGCGCGGTGGAAGGCCTCGAAGCTCACCCGTTCGTTCTCGTGAACCAGGAAGATCTTCTCACCGTGGGCGCGGGCGGCGGTGAGGGTGTCGCGCAGGGTCGGCGGCACGTTCTTCCAGACCCGCGTGGGGATGCCGCGGATGACGAGCTCTTCCATCTCGCAGGGCGCCCCGGGCGCGGTGAGCAGGGCGTGGGCCTGCTGGATCGACATGGCAGGCCAGGTGGACGCGGCGGCGTCGGACATCTTGCGGTTTCCTCGTTGAGCATGAACTGGCCCGCTTCTGGCGGCAGGCTCCCCTTGGGTGAAGCACAGGCCGGAGGCCGATGCAAACATCTGTTTGACCCCTCAACCGACGGCCAGCCGCTCGGCCATGAAATCGAGGAAGACCCGGGCCTTTCGCGGCAGGTTGCGCCCAGGCCAGACGGCCCAGAGACCGAGCGGCGGCGCGCTCCAGTCGGGCAGCAGACGGACCAGCCGCCCCGCCGCCAGATCGGCCTCGACCAGGAAGCCCGGCGCCAGAATCGCCCCCAGCCCGCCCCGCGCCAGGTCGGCCAGCACGTCGCCGTTGGCGGTGCGGACAACCGGGTTGATCTCCACCTCCACCCGCTCCCGGCCATTGGCCAGGGGCCAGCGCGTCGGAAACGCCGATGAGGTCAGGCTGATGGCCGGACGCGCGGCCAGATCCGCCGGCCCGGCGACGGTCCCGTGGATCTGTTCGAAGTCCGGCGCGGCGACGACGATCCGGAGGTAGCGGCCGAGGCTCAGGGCGGTGAGCCGGCTGTCCTCCAGCTCGCCGAGTCGAAAGGCGATATCGACCCCCTCGGCGATCAGGTCGAGGCGGTCGTCACGCGCCATCAGATCCAGTCGCATGCGCGGAAAGGCCTGCAGAAAGGCGCCGGCGTGCGGGGCCAGTTCCGCCCGGGTGAACGCCACCGAGGCCGAGACCCGCAGCAGCCCGATCGGCTCGCGCTCGGCCCCGCGCACCGCAGCCTCCATCGCCTCGGCTTCCGCGATCATGGCGCGGGCGTGGTCGGCGACCCGCTGGCCGGCCTCGGTCAGGGCCAGGCTGCGCGTCGTGCGGTTCATCAGACGACCGCCGAGTTCGCTTTCCAACGTCGCGACCGCCCGACTGGCCACCGACTGGCCCACCCCCGCCTCGGCGGCCGCGCGGCTGAAGCTGCCGGTCTCGGCGACACGCAGGAACAGGCGCAGGGCAGTGAGGCGATCCATGACTTATGCTGTCACGGCATAGATACTATACGCAACGGTGGGATTATCGCGATCTGCCGCCTGGCCTACACAGGGCCATGGCCGATTTCCCGCTCCACAACCGCACCACCGCGCCCGACGCCTCCAGGCCCCTGATCGATCAGGCGCAACGGTCCGCTGGTTACGTCCCCGCTCTCGTCGCCCAGATGGCCGAGAGCCCGCAGCTGCTGGAAGGCTATCTGGCGCTGTCGAGCATCTTCGCCCGCTCCAGCCTGTCGCCGGCCGAGCAGCAGCTGGTTCTGCTGGCCGTCTCCGTCGAGCACGACAGCCACTACTGCACCCCGGCCCACGCC
>SDZP01000462.1 GCA_004144935.1 Caulobacteraceae bacterium
CCGCTCCACTGGATCGGCGAGGAGGGCAAGCTGCCGGACAACTTCGACAGCCAGGAGCTCGCCACCGACACCGCCGAGGACCGCGCCGGCCTGCTGAAAGCCTTCGACGGCCGGTTGGCGCGCATTCGGGCCTTCGTCCTGCCCATCCGCCGGTGGGAAGAGGACGGCGACAGCGGCTGGATGACCGAGGCCTGGACGCTGCGGCGCGGCCGGCTGTTCCTGGTCCCCGGCACATCGCCCGCCGGCTACCGGCTGCCGCTCAGCAGCCTGCCCGAGCTGTCCGAGGAGGACTATCCGCACATCCGGGTGCGGGACCCCTTCGAGCCGCGCGATCCGCTGCCGCCGCACCAGGTCCTGCGCCAACAGGCGATGGACAATCTGCGCGACCGGGCCCGCGCCGCCCTGCATGCCAGGACCGGCTACGTCCGGACCGCCATCATCTTCGAGCCGCGCGACGGCATCCTGCATGTCTTCATGCCGCCGACCGAGACGGTCGAGGACTACCTGGAACTGGTCGCCCAGATCGAGGCTGTGGCCGCCGAGCTGAAGCAGAAGCTGCGCTTCGAGGGCTATGGTCCTCCCGCCGATCCGCGCATCGACCTGATCAAGGTGACCCCCGACCCCGGCGTTATCGAGGTCAACATCCAGCCGGCCCGCAGCTGGCGCGAGGCGGTCGACATCACCAGCGCCGTCTACGAGGAGGCGCGCAAGACCCGCCTGGGCGCAGACAAGTTCATGATCGACGGCCGCCACACCGGCACCGGCGGCGGCAACCATGTGGTGGTCGGCGGGGCCACGGCGGAAGATTCGCCCTTCCTGCGCCGGCCTGACCTGCTCAAGAGCCTGCTGATCTACTGGCAGCGGCATCCCTCGCTGTCCTACCTGTTCTCCGGCCTGTTCGTCGGCCCGACCAGCCAGGCGCCGCGCATCGACGAGGCGCGACACGACGCCCTCTACGAACTGGAGATCGCCCTGGCCGCCGTGCCGGCCCCGGGCGGCGATCCGGAACAGAAGCCCTCGCCCTGGCTGGTCGACCGCCTGTTCCGCAACCTGCTGGCCGACGTGACCGGCAACACCCACCGCACCGAGATCTGCATCGACAAGCTCTACTCGCCGGACGGCCCGACCGGCCGGCTGGGCCTGCTGGAGTTCCGCGGCTTCGAGATGCCGCCCGAGGCGCGGATGAGCCTGGCCCAGCAGCTGCTGCTTCGCGCCCTGATCGCCTGGTTCGCCAGGCAGCCGCAGGACGGCGATCTGGTCCGCTGGGGCGCCAGCCTGCACGACCGCTTCATGCTGCCGCATTTCGTCTGGGCCGACTTCCTGGGCGTGCTCGATGACCTGAAGGCGGCGGGCTACGCCTTCGATCCGGTCTGGTTCGAGGCCCAGAGGGAGTTCCGCTTCCCGGCCTATGGTCACGTCGAGCACGGCGGCGTCTCGCTGGAGATCCGCCATGCGCTGGAGCCCTGGCACGTGATGGCCGAGCAGAGCACCGCCGGCGGCACCGCCCGCTTTGTCGACGCCTCGGTCGAGCGGCTGCAGATCCTGGCGACGGGACTGACCCCGGAGCGTCACATCATCACCTGCAACGGCCGCGCCCTGCCGATGACCTCGACCGGCCTCGCCGGCCAGGCCGTCGCCGGGGTGCGCTACAAGGCCTGGCAGCCGCACAGCGGCCTGCACCCGACGATCCAGCCGCAGGGGCCCCTGACCTTCGACATCGTCGACCGCTGGAATGGCCGATCCCTGGGCGGCTGCGTCTATCATGTCAGCCATCCGGGCGGGCGCAACTACGACACCGTGCCGGTCAATTCCTATGAGGCGCAGGCCCGCCGGCTGGCGCGCTTCCAGCAACACGGACATACTCCGGGCCCTATCGAGGTGGCGCCCGAATCCCGCAGCCTCGAGTTCCCGCTCACCCTGGACCTGAGGCGCCCCCTTGGCCGCTGACACCGCGTTGCGACAGGAGGAGGACGGCGCGCAGGCGCGGCTGAAGGCATGGCTGGGCGGCTACCGGCCCTTCGCCGACGTTCCGGACGAGTTGATCGGCCGTGACGGCGCCATGCCGGAGGCCTGGACCCGCTATCTCGGCGACCTCGCGGCCTTTCCGCCCGGCGAGTTCGAGGACCGCTTCGCCCTGGCCACGCGCCACATCCGCGACACCGGCGTCTCCCACCGCATCTACGGCGACGACAACGAGCGGACCTGGCCCCTCAATCCCCTGCCGCTGATCCTCGGCGAGGACGAATGGAGCCATATCGCCGCCGGGGTGGAGCAGCGGGCCGGCCTGATCGAGGCGGTGCTGACCGACGTCTACGGTGAGGCGAAACTGGTCAGCGAAGGCCATCTGCCGGCCGCCGCCGTGACCGGCAGCGCCGACTTCGTCCGGGCCATGCGCGGCGTGTCGCCGCCTGGCGGGCGGCCGATGCATATCTACGCCGCCGACCTGGGCCGGGGACCGGACGGCCGCTGGTGGGTGCTCGACGACCGCACCCAGGCCCCGTCGGG
>SDZP01000463.1 GCA_004144935.1 Caulobacteraceae bacterium
GCCGAGCAGGCCCTGGCGGCGGCTATGGGAACGAGCGATTTCGGGGCGCGCGCGGTGGCGATCGGCGAGGCTCTCTGGCGCGGCGACGACCGCGCGCTCGAACGCTTCCCGCTGGCCCCGGCCGCTGACGCCCTGGCCCGGGGTGAGGCGCGGCGGCAGGAACTGGGCCACTACCTCGGGGCCACCTTCCACCACGGCGAGATGTGGTTCTGGGGCCCGGATCGGCTGCACTATCTGGAAGACCAGCTGGCCGCCCACCGTCGTCCCGGCGCCCAGACGGTCGCCCGGCTGATGCAGGAGGGCGCCGCGCCGGAGGTTCGCAGCCCGGTCACCCTCGACTTCTTCGCCTCGTTCCGCAGCCCCTACACCTGGCTCGCCGCCCGGCGGGTGCGCGATCTGGCCCAGCGCCATGGCGCCACGCTGCGCCTGAAGCCGGTGCTGCCCATGGTCATGCGGGGCCTGCCGGTTCCCCGCGAAAAGCAGGTCTACATCGTCCGCGACTGCTGGCGCGAAGCCATGCGGCAGGGCATCGCCTTTGGCCGCATGGTCGACCCGGTCGGGCTCGGCGTCGAGCGCGGCATGGGCGTGCTGGGACAGGCCATGAAGCTGGGCAAGGGCATGGCCTTCGCCGAGTCCTTCCTGGGCGGCGCCTTCTCGGAGGCCATCGACGCCACCACCGACGACGGCCTTTGGGCCATGGCCGAGCGGGCGGGCCTCAGCCAGGGCGATGTGGCCGCCGGCCTGGCCGATGACAGCTGGCGAGAGGTCGCCGAGGCCAATCGCCTGGAGATGCTGGACCTCGGCCTCTGGGGCGTGCCCTCCTTCCGCGTCGCCGACCTGCCCGGCCATTGGGGCCAGGACCGGCTTTGGGCGGTCGAGCAGGACCTCGTCAGCCTGGCCAGGGACATCGCGGCATGAAGCGGGTCATCGCTGTCGTCGTCATTGCCGTGCTGCTGGCCGGCGCCTGGCTGTTCCGGGGCCCGATCGCCCTGAAGCTGAGCGATCGCGTGGTCGCCGCCGGCATGAAGACCGACGCCGTCGCCGGCCTGCCCGACGGCTTGCATGCCTTCGTCTGTGGATCCGGCTCGCCCCTGCCCGACCGCACCCGGGCCGGACCCTGCCTGACGGTCATCGCCGGCCAGCGGGTCTTCTTGGTCGACGCCGGCGAGGGCGCCGCCGAGGTGCTGAGCGCCGGCGGCATTCCGGCCGGCCGCATCGACCGACTGTTCCTAACGCACTTCCATTCCGACCACCTCGACGGCCTCAGCGCCGTCGCCCTTCAGCGTTGGGTGGGCCGCGCCTCGACCACCCCACTGCTGCTGGTCGGCCCGCCGGGCGTCGAGCGCATCGCCGCCGGCTTCACCGAGGCCTACGCCATCGACAACACCTATCGCACCGGCCACCACGGCCCCGCCGTCGCCCCGCCGTCCGGCGCGGGATTCGCGGCCCAGGCCTTCGCCATGCCGGACGGTCAGGCGTCGGTCGTGGTGCTGGACGAGGGCGGCCTGAAGGTCACCGCCTTCCGCGTCGATCATGGCCCGGTCGAGCCGGCCGTCGGCTATCGCTTCGACTATCGCGGCCGCAGCCTGGTGGTCAGCGGCGACACCTCGGCCAGTCCAGGCCTGGTGGCCAACGCCCGGGGAGCCGACCTGCTGGTGCATGACGCCCTCTCGCCGGTCCTGGTTCGCCGGCTGAAGGCGGCCGCGCTCGCCGCCGGTCAGAAGAACCGCGGCAAGATCCTGGAAGACATCATCAACTACCACGCCAGTCCCGAGGACGTGGCGCGCGAGGCGAGGCAGGCGGGGGTGAAGTCCGTGCTGCTGACCCATCTGGTGCCGCCCCTGCCCTTGCCGGGACTGGACGTGCCGTTCGTCGGCGATGCCCGCAAACTCTATGACGGGCCGCTATGGCTGGCCCGCGACCGTGACCTGATCAGCCTGCCGGCCGGATCCGAGAAAATCGAACGCAAGCGGCTCGGCCGCTAGACCATGCCTTGGGGAACAACGAGATGAAGAAACGCACCCTGGTCGGCCTGCTCGTCCTGGCCGTGGTCGTCGTCGGCGGCTACGCCGGCTTCCAGCACTTCAAGATCTACCTGCCGGGTATCATCGGCCGGCTGAAGAACCCCATCGGGCCCAACCAGCCCGTAACCTGGGCGCGCGGTCCGGCCGGCGCGCCGGCCGGACCGCGACCGCCGAACATCGTGCTGATCGTCGCCGACGACATGGGCATCAACGACACCACGGCCACGGGCACGGGGGTCGCCGGCAAGGTGGCGACGCCGCATATCGACAGCATCGCGAAATCGGGCGTGCGCTTCGCCAACGGCTATGCCGCCAACGCCACCTGCTCACCGTCGCGCGCCGCGATGATGACCGGCCGCTACCCGACCCGCTTCGGCTTCGAGTTCACCGCCGCGCCGGTCTCCTTCTCGCGCGAGGTCAGCCACGCCGCCGACGGGCCGGTCAAGCCGATCTTCTACAAGG
>SDZP01000083.1 GCA_004144935.1 Caulobacteraceae bacterium
GCTGGTGACCATCACCTCCACCCCGCCGATCCGCCCGCCCAACAGGATGGCCGCCCCGCTCTCGGCCAGGGCCCGATCGCCGTCCAGAGTGACCAGGGTGGGGGCCATCTGGTGCAGGTGCCTCATCCCGGCCGCGAAGGCCTTTTCCGAGGCCGCCACGAAGTCGGCCCCGCTGGTCTCGATCCAGCTGATACTGACGACGCTGTCCGGATGGAAGCAGGCCGCCATCCGCGCCCACTGCCCCTGGTCGCGGGCCGCCCTTTCGGTCTGCACCACCTCGGCGACGGCAAGCTTGTCGAGTTCCAGCACGGGCGCCACCTTGTTCTGCCATGCCGACCCTAGCCGGATTCCATCCCACAGGTTCTACGATGACCGACCTGCCCGACGCGCATGCCACCGAGGATGCCGCCACCCTGGCCTTCTACGAGGCGACGGCGCAGGAATACGCCGCCAGGCGGGAGGCCGAGGTCAATCCGGCCCTGGAGCGGTTCATCGAGGCGGTGGGCCCTGGCGGCGCGGTGCTGGAGCTGGGCTGCGGCGGCGGTCAGGACGCCCTGGTGATGACCGGGGCGGGACTGCGGGTCACGGCGACCGACGGCTCGCCCGCCCTGGCGGCGCAGGCGTCCGCCCGGCTTGGGCGGCCGGTGAAGGTCATGACCTTCGTCCAGTTGCGCGAGGAGGGGCGCTATGACGGGATCTGGGCCAACGCCAGCCTGCTGCATGCGCCGGCCGACGCCCTGCACGACATCCTTGGCCGCGCCTGGCGGGCGCTGAAGCCCGGCGGCCTGATGTTCGCCAGCTTCAAGGCCGGCGAAGGCCCCGGTCGCGACGCCCTGGGCCGCTACTACAATTTCCCGAGCCGGGCCGGCATCGAGAACAGCTTCCGGCAGGCCGCTCCCTGGTCGGACCTGTCGATCGAAACGGTCACGGGCGGTGGCTACGATGGCGTCGAGCGGAGCTGGCTGCTGGTCTGGGCCACCGCCGGTCCTGGTGAGCCGCAGGCGCATGACCATCCATAGAAAAAGCCCGGAGGCAGGCCTCCGGGCTCCTATCGTCTGGTGATCGAGCCGATCAATTGGTCGGCTTGGGCATGTCCAGGCCGCCGGGCGCGGGATTGGAGACCGGCGTCGGCTGCGGCGCGGGGGCCGGCGGCGGCGCGGCCGGGCGCTGGAACTTCAGGCTGCGGCCCTGGAAGAAGGCGCCCGTTTCCATGGCCAGCTGCTCATGGGTGATGTCGCCGTCGATGTAGCTGGTGCCGTAGAGGCGGACCTGCTTGGCGGTCACCGAGCCGACGATGCGGCCGCGAACCTCGGCGGCCTCGGCATAGACGCTGCCCTCGATGTGGCCGGTCTCGCCGACGGTCAGGCGGCCGACCCGGACGTCGCCGCGGACGATGCCGTCGATCTGCAGTTCGCCGTCGCCGGTGACGCCGCCTTCGATGGTGATGCCGCTGGAGATCAGCGAGGCGACCTTCGGGCGGGGCTTCGGCGCATCCAGCGGCGAGGCGACCGCCGGGGCCACGACGGGCTCGGGCGTGGCCGACTTGGGCGGCGTCGGGGTAGGCTTGTTAGCGGGCTTGCTGAACATATTCACCGGCTTTCAGATAACGGTTGGGGTTCTGGGGGCGACCCGCCACCCAGATTTCATAATGCAGGTGCGGCCCCGTCGAGCGACCGGTGGAGCCCATGGCCCCGATCCGCTGCCCGACCCCGACCCGTTGTCCCACCGACACCGAGATGCCTTGCAGGTGGGCGTAGCGGGTCTTGAAGCCACCGCCGTGGTCTATCTCGATGGTGTTGCCATAGCCTGAACGAACGCCGGTAAACGAGATCACGCCCGGAGCCGCGGCCAGGATCGGCGTGAAGAAGCCGCCCGGGAAGTCGAGGCCCGAATGGAAGGCCGGCCGCCGGGTGAAGGGATCGAGCCGCACGCCGTAGCTGGACGACACCGCCGCCGCGCCGGTCGGTCGGAAGAAGGGCAGGGACTGGGCGGCGTCGGTCAGGCCGCGCATGTCGCTCATGTTGGTGCTGGCCCGCTGGATGCGGCGGGCGAAGTCCTCGTCGACGTCGAGGATGGCGGCCAGGGCGCGCGGGTCCTTGGAGTCGATCAGCGGGCCGCCCAGCGCATTGCCCCGTCCGGTGTAGCCCTCGGGTGTCAGGCCGGCCAATCGGAAGGCGGCCCGCAGGCGTTCGGCCCGGGTCTTGGCGAAGTTGTCGGCGGCGTCGATCAGCCGCTCCTGGTCCATCCGGGTGTAGGTGACCCGCTCGACCGGATTGGTGGACATCAGGCGGGGCTTGGCGGGCGCCAGGGCCTGGGCCGCGCCGGGCACGCCCTTGAACTCCTGGAAGAGCTGGGCCAGCGCCGCGTGGCGCTTCTCGACCGAGACGGCCATTTCGGCGAAGCTGCCGTTGTTGCTGTTGAGCTGGGCCATGGCGCTGTTCAGCCGGGCCTGGCGGTCGGCGTTGACCCGCTCGTAATAGGCCTTCTGGCGGACAAGCTCCTGGTCCGAAGCCCCGGCCGACAGTGCGTTGACCATCATCGCCGCCGTGGCGACGCCGAGCCAGAGCGACAGCAGGGCGACGACGCCGGCGGCGGCCATCTGCTTGGCGGTGGAAAGGACGTAGCCCCGCATCTCGCCGCCCGAACGGACGTAGAGATGCCGTTCAGGAAAGAGCTCTTCCAGAGCCCTGCGAACTCGCCGCAAGCGTGACGCCATGATCCCCGACACCCGGATTTTCTGTCCGAGCGCGATATGCCGTTATGTGGAGAATTGACGCAAGGGCCTTCGCGTATCGCGGGTAGGCCCAGCGCGCGGATGTCCATTGTCGCTCAACTGTTAACCAAGTGGTCCAAACCACGCCAGCGTCCTGGGCGGTTTTGCCGAGTTCCTGCGATTATTGGTTAACCAAAGCGACGAAATCGCCACACCTGCTGCAGGGTCATCTTTACCCAAAACGGGGCGTCACAACGCCGCAGCACCCGGATCAGAGCGCCTTCACCGCCTCCAGAACCTCCTGGGCATGACCGCCGACCTTCACCTTGCGCCAGACCCGGCGGATGACCCCCTGGCCGTCGATCAGCCAGGTCGAGCGGTCGATGCCCATGTACTCCCGGCCATAGAGCTTCTTCTCGACCCAGGCGCCGTAGCGCTCGATCACGTCGCTCTCGGCGTCGGAGCCCAGTTCGATCTGCAAGTCGTGTTTGGCGCGGAACTTCCCGTGCTTGGCGGCGGTGTCCTTGGAGACCCCGACGACCACGGCTCCGGCCTTGGCGAATTCGGCGGACAGGGCGCTGAAGTCCTTGCCCTGCGTCGTGCAGCCGGGGGTATCGTCCTTGGGATAGAAGTAGAGGACCACCGTCCTGCCCGTGAGCGCTCCCAGACTGACCCGGCCATTGTCTGTGGGCAGGTCGAAGTCAGGAGCCTTGTCGCCAGGTTTCAGGTCGATGGTCACTCTACCCTCCAATGCTATACCGGCCGGACGAGGACGATCTTCTTCTTGCCCTGGGACAGCTTCACCACCCCGTCGACCAGGTCGGCCTGGGTGATCAGCGCCATCCCGTCCATGGCCTGGACGTCGTTGACGCGCAGCCCGCCGCCCTGGGCCAGCCGCCGGGCTTCGCCCCGTGATGTAGACAGGCCCGCATCGACGGCAAGCGCGGCCAGCATGATGCCCTCCGCCAGCGCGGCGGCGGGAATCTCGATGGTCGGCAGGTCGTCCGACAGGGCGCCCTTCTCGAAGGCCTGGGTGGCGGCGTCGCGGGCGGCCCTGGCGGCCTCCTCGCCATGCAGCATCCGGGTCGCTTCGTCGGCCAGCACCTTCTTGGCGTCGTTGATCCCGGCCCCGGGCAGGGCCTCCAACCGAGCGATCTCGTCCAGCGGCAGGTCGGTGAACAGCCGCAGGAATTTGCCGACGTCGGCGTCCTCGGTGTTCCGCCAGAACTGCCAGTAGTCGTAGGGGCTGCGCATGTCGGCGTTCAGCCACACGGCCCCGGCCGCCGTCTTGCCCATCTTGGCGCCCGAGGACGTCGAGAGCAGGGGGGTGGTCAGGCCGAAGGCCGGCTTGTGGTCGACGCGGCGGATCAATTCGACGCCGTTGAGGATGTTGCCCCACTGGTCCGACCCGCCCATCTGCAGGGTGCAGCAGAAGCGGCGGTTCAGCTCCAGGAAGTCGGTCGCCTGCATCAGCATGTAGTTGAACTCGAGGAAGGTCATCGGCTGCTCGCGCTCGAGCCGAAGCTTCACCGAGTCGAACGCCAGCATGCGGTTGACGGTGAAGTGGACGCCGAACTCGCGCAGGAAGTCGATGTAGCCGAGCTTGCTCAGCCACTCGTCGTTGTTGACGATCACCGCGTCGGTCGGGCCGTCGCCGAAGGTCAGGAACTTGGCGAACACCTGCTGGATGCTGTCGATGTTGGCCTGGATGTCGGCTTCGCTGAGCAGCTTGCGCGACTCGTCCTTGCCGGTCGGATCACCGACCTTGGTCGTTCCGCCGCCCATCAGCACGATCGGCTTGTGACCGGCCTGCTGCAGCCGGCGCAGCAGCATGATCTGGATCAGGCTGCCGACGTGCAGGGAAGCGGCCGTGGCGTCGAAGCCGATGTAGCCGGTGACGATCCCGCCGGACGCGGCTTCGTCGAGCTCGGCCGGGTGGGTGATCTGATGGATGAAGCCGCGGTCCCGCATGGTCTGCAGGAAGGCGGACTTGAACTCACTGGTCTCGGTCATGATGGCCGCCTGTATCATGGGCGGGCGGTCGTGCAAGGCGATAGACATCGATGGCTCCTGTTTGGAAGGGGCCGGCGACGCTGTCAGGTCTTTTTAGATTGGACATGCCGCCGGGGTTGGGCGGCATGCGATCGCAACGCCGCTCGTCAGGACGAGCGGGCGTAATAGAGGGCGGCGAGGGCGGCCTTGGCGATCATGGGTCGCTGGATAAACTCGACCATTGACCGGCGTCAACGGGTCGCTATCGAAGGGCGCATGAGGCTGACCCTGAAGCCACACCCCGAAACGCCCTGCGCCGCGGTGCGCGAGATCGCCGTCGAGGTGACGCGCAAGGGTATGGCCCTGACCCTGAGGTTCGCCCTGAACGGCGAGGTCGGGGCCGTAGCCTTTCCAGAATGGCGCGAGGCGGCGCGGGCCGACGACCTTTGGCGGCGCACCTGCTTCGAGGCTTTCGTCGGGGACGTCGGAGGGCCAGGCTATGCTGAAATCAATCTTTCGCCGTCGAACCAGTGGGCCATCTACGCCTTCGACGGCTATCGCGACGGAATGCGGTCCGTGGACGGCGTCGAGCGAAGGGCTGTCGAGCGTGACACCACCGCCGACCGTTTCCTTTTTGCGACCACGCTCGATCTGGATCGCCTGACCATCCTGCCTGCGACCGCGCCTTGGCGTCTCGGCCTCTCGGCGGTCATTGAACTGAAGGACGGATCGAAGTCCTACTGGGCGCTGACGCATGCCCCGGGTAAGCCCGACTTCCACCACCCCGACGCCTTTGCCGCCGTCCTGCCTCCGGAGTCCCCATGAAGTTCGGCCTCGACCGCCTCCTCGCCGATCCGCAGCTGCGCCGGGAGCTGTCGGGCCGCCGCGTCGCCCTGCTGGCGCATCCGGCCTCGGTCACCGCCGACCTGACCCACAGCCTCGACGCCCTGGCCGCCTGTCCCGAGATCAAGCTGACGGCCGCCTTCGGCCCGCAGCACGGCATGCGCGGCGACAAGCAGGACAACATGATGGAGTCGCCGGACTTCACCGATCCGGTCCACGGCATACCCGTCTTCAGCCTCTACGGCGAGGTGCGCCGGCCAACCGGCCAGGCGATGGGCACTTTTGACGTCATCCTGATCGACATGCAGGACCTCGGCTGCCGCATCTACACCTTCATCACCACCCTGCTCTATGTGATGGAAGCCGCCGCCGAGCACGGCAAGTCGGTCTGGGTGCTGGACCGCCCCAATCCGGCCGGCCGGCCCGTCGAGGGCCTGACCCTGCTGCCTGGCTGGGAGAGTTTCGTCGGCGCCGGGCCGGTGCCCATGCGCCACGGCCTGACCCTGGGCGAACTCGGCCACTGGTTCATCGACCACTACAAGCTCGACCTCGACTACCGGGTCATCGCCATGGAGGGCTACGAGCCCGACGCCGCGCCCGGCCACGGTTGGCCGCTCGGCGAGCGAACCTGGGTCAACCCCAGCCCCAACGCCCCGAACCTCTGGATGGCCCGCGCCTACGCCGGCACGGTCATGCTGGAGGGCACGACTTTGTCGGAGGGGAGGGGCACCACCCGGCCGCTGGAGCTGTTCGGCGCGCCGGATATCGACGGGCGGGCGGTGATCGCGGAAATGCGCAGCCTTGCGCCGCACTGGTTGCGGGGCTGCAGCCTGCGCGACATCGCCTTCGAACCGACCTTCCACAAGCACGTCCACCGGCTCTGCAGCGGCATTCAGATCCACACCGAAGGTCCGGAATACGACCATGCCGCCTTCCAGCCCTGGCGGCTGCAGGCGCTCGGTTTCAAGGCCATTCGCCGCCTCTATGCGGATTACGACCTGTGGCGCGACTTCCCGTACGAGTACGTGCTCGACCGCCTGGCTATCGATGTGATCAATGGCGGTCCCGGCCTGCGGGAATGGGTAGACGACCGGGCGGCGACGCCCGCCGACCTGGACGCCCTGACGACGCCCGACGAGGCGGCGTGGCTAGAGGCCCGCCGCCCGCACCTGCTCTACTGATCAGGCCTTCGCCGCCTTCGCCCGCTCGATGCCTTCCAGCACCATCTTGCGGGCTTCGGTCACGTCGCCCCAGCCGGCGATCTTCACCCACTTGCCGGGCTCCAGATCCTTGTAGTGGGCGAAGAAATGCTCGACCTGGTCCAGGGTGATCTTCGGCAGGTCGGTGTAGTTCTGCACGTGGTCGTAGCGCGCTGTCAGCTTGGAGGAGGGCACCGCGATCAGCTTCTCGTCGATGCCGGCGTTGTCCTCCATTAGCAGAACGCCGACGATGCGGCAGCTCATCACGGCGCCCGGCGCGATGGCCCGGGTGTTCAGGCAGATAACGTCACAGGGGTCGCCGTCGCCCGACAGGGTGTGCGGGATGAAGCCGTAGTTCCCCGGATAGCGCATGGAGGTATAGAGGAAGCGGTCGACGACCAGCGCCCCGGACTCCTTGTCCAGCTCATACTTTATCGGCTCGCCGCCCAGCGGGACTTCGATAACGACATTTACGTCCTCGGGAGGGTTTTTCCCGATGGCGAGGGCACTCAGGTTCATTACGCGGGCTCGGCTTCCAGACGTTTGTCGAGGTATTCGCCGACGTGCTTTTCCACGTCCGGCAGGTTTTCCGCCCAGAAGTGGGTGGCGCCCTCGATCAGTTCATAATCGATGACGATGCCCTTCTGGCTGCGCAATTTCGTGACGACCCGCTCGACCTCGACCGGCGGCGTCACCGTGTCGTTGCTGCCGTGCAGGAACAGGCCGGAAGCCGGGCAGGGAGCCAGGAAGCTGAAATCGTACATGTTGGCCGGCGGCGAGACGCTGATGAAGCCATCGGTCTCGGGGCGGCGCATCAACAGCTGCATGGAGACCCAGGCGCCGAAGCTGTAGCCGGCGACCCAGCACTGGCTGGCGGTCGGGTTGGTCGACTGCAGCCAGTCGAGCGCGGTGGCCGCGTCCGCCAGTTCGCCGATGCCGCCGTCGAACTCGCCTTGGCTACGGCCGACGCCGCGGAAGTTGAAGCGCAGGGTGGAGAAGCCGCGCTTCATGAACAGGTGATACATCTGCACCGCAACCGGGTGGTTCATGTGCCCGCCGGCGCGCGGATGGGGATGCAGGATCAGGGCGATCGGGGCGTTTTCACGCTTGCCGGGGGAATACCGGCCTTCGATCCGGCCTGCCGCGCCGGTCAGAACCACTTCGGGCATATGAACTCATCTCCTCTTGTGCGGCGCCGAATACTTGACCGCTGCGCTTGGTCTTCCTAGATCAGGCGCTCCGCACCGGCCCGGCCGATGCGCGGCGCGGGCTTTAGCACAGGCCCAACGCCGGATGCCAAGGAATCCGCCATGCGTCTGTCCACAAAAGGCCGCTACGCCGTCATGGCCATGACCGACCTCGCCGGTCGTCAGGACGCGGAAGGCTCGCGCGCGGTCTCCCTGGCGGAGATCGCGGCGCGGCAGGAAATCTCCCTGAGCTATCTGGAGCAGCTGTTCGCGCGCCTGCGCCGTCGTGGCCTGGTCAAGAGCCTGCGCGGGCCCGGCGGCGGCTATCGCCTCTCCCGGTCGGCCGCCGAGACCCACATCGCCGAGATCGTGCTGGCCGTCGATGAGCCCCTGCGCGCCACCCGCTGCGGCCACGCCACCGGCAAGGGCTGCATGAAGGCCGGGGTGCGCTGCTCCACCCATGACCTGTGGGAGGAAATGGGTCGCCAGCTGCACAGCTATCTGGCCAGCGTCTCTCTGGCCGACGTGCTGGAAGGGCGCCTGACGCCGGACTCCAAGGTGGCCGCATGACGGCCGTCTACCTCGACTTCAACGCCACCGCCCCCGTCCGGCCCGCGGCCAGGGCGGCCCTGAACGCCCTGCTCGACCGCGTCGGCAATCCCTCGTCGGTGCATGCCGCCGGCCGCGCCGCCCGCGCCGATCTGGAAAAGGCCCGCGACGCCGTCGCCGCCCTGGTCGGGGTCGTGCCGGGGTCGGTCACCTTTACCAGCGGCGGCACCGAGGCCAGCGCCCTGGCGATCGAGAGCGCCGTCGCTGCTCGGTTCGAACGCATCCTGCTCGGCGCCACCGAGCACGACGCCGTCTGGGAAGCCGCGCATGTGACGGGCCTGCCGGTCGAGGTCTGGCCGGTCGACGCCGACGGCGTCGCCGACCTGGCCTGGCTGGACGAAGCCCTGGTCCGGCCAGGCCGGGCGCTGGTCTGCCTAATGATGGCCAACAACGAGACCGGCGTCATTCAGCCGGTCGCTGAAGCCGGCGCGAAGGTTCGCGCCGCGAACGGCTGGCTGCACGTCGACGCGGTTCAGGCCGCCGGCAAGGTCGTCATCGATTTCAGCGCCTTGCAGGCCGATACCCTCAGCCTGTCGGCCCACAAGATCGGCGGTCCTCAGGGCGTCGGCGCCCTGGTCGCCGGAACCCGTGCTACCCTGACCCGTCGCCAGCACGGCGGCGGCCAGGAGCGCGGCCGCCGCGCCGGCACCGAAAACCTGCCCGGCATCGCCGCCTTCGGGGCGGCCGCCCGTGAGGCGCTCGCGGGGCTCCAGGCCCTCGCCGCCCAGGCCGCCTGGCGCGACGCCCTGCAAGCCAGACTCGAGGCCGCCGGCGCTACCGCGCTCGGCAAGGACGCCGACCGGCTGCCCCAGACCCTCTGCGTGGCGTCTGAGGACTGGCCGGCCGAGACCCAGGTCATGATCATGGACCTGGGCGGCGTGATGATCAGCGCCGGCGCCGCCTGCTCCTCCGGCAAGGTCAAGCCGAGCCGCACGGTCGAGGCCATGGGCCGGCCCGACCTGGCTCCATATTCAATCCGCATCAGCGGTGGCTGGTCGAGCACCGAAGCCGACTGGACCCGCGCCGGCGATGTCTGGCTGGAGGCGCAGGCGCGCCGCCGGCCCAAGATCAGGGAAGTTGCGTAAGCCATGGCCGCTGTTAAGGAAACCGTCGATCAGGTCGGGGCGCTGGAAGCCTACAAGCACGGCTTCATCACCGACATCGAGCAGGACTTCGCCCCCAAGGGGCTAAGTGCCGACACCGTCCGCTTCATCTCCGCAAAGAAGGAGGAGCCGGAGTGGATGCTGCAGTGGCGGCTGGAGGCTTACGAGCGCTGGCTGGCGCTGGAGGAGCCCGACTGGGCCAAGGTGAACTTCCCGAAGATCGACTACCAGGACAGCTACTACTACGCCGCCCCGAAGGACCCGGCCGACGGCCCCTTGAGCCTCGACGAGGTGGATCCGGAAATCCTGGCTACCTACGCCAAGCTCGGCATTCCGTTGAAGGAACAGGAAGTTCTGGCCGGCGTCGTCGGCGCGCCTCGCTATGCGGTGGACGCGGTGTTCGACAGTGTCAGCGTGGTCACCACCTTCAAGAAGGAGCTGGCCGCCGTCGGCGTCATCTTCTGCTCGATGAGCGAGGCGATCCGCGAACACCCCGAGCTGGTCCGCAAGTACCTGGGCTCGGTCGTGCCGGTCAGCGACAACTATTTCGCCTGCCTGAACAGCGCCGTCTTCAGCGACGGCTCCTTCGTCTACGTGCCGCCGGGCGTGAAGTGCCCGATGGAGCTTTCCACCTATTTCCGCATCAATGCCGCCGAGTCCGGCCAGTTCGAGCGCACCCTGATCATCGTGGACAAGGGCGCCCAGGTTTCCTACCTCGAAGGCTGCACCGCCCCGATGCGCGACATCAACCAGCTGCACGCCGCCGTGGTCGAGCTGGTGGCGATGGAAGACGCGACGATCAAATACTCCACGGTCCAGAACTGGTACCCGGGTGATCCGGTGACCGGCAAGGGCGGCATCTACAACTTCGTCACCAAGCGCGCCGACTGCCGGGGCGACCGCTCCAAGGTCAGCTGGACCCAGGTCGAGACCGGCTCGGCCATCACCTGGAAATACCCCTCCTGCGTCCTGCGCGGCGAGGGCAGCGTCGGCGAGTTCTACTCCATCGCCATCACCAACGGCCGCCAGCAGGCCGACACCGGCACCAAGATGATCCACCTGGGCGCAAACACCCGCTCGCGGATCATCTCCAAGGGCATCAGCGCCGGTAAATCGTCCAACACCTATCGCGGCCTGGTCTCGGCCCACCCGAAGGCCAAGGGCGCGCGCAACTTCACCCAGTGCGACAGCCTGCTGATCGGCAAGGAGTGCGCCGCCCACACGGTGCCCTACATCGAGGCCCGCAACGGCCAGGCGGTGTTCGAGCACGAGGCGACCACCACCCGTCTGTCGGAAGACCAGCTGTTCTACGCCATGCAACGAGGCCTTGGGCAGGAGGAGGCCGTCCAGCTGCTCGTCAACGGCTTCGTCAAGGACGTGCTGCAGGAGCTTCCGATGGAATTCGCCGTCGAGGCCCAGAAGCTGGTGGCGATCAGCCTGGAGGGGTCGGTCGGCTGATGCTGCGCGCCATCGACCACGTCCAGATCGCCATTCCGCCCGGCGGCGAAGAGCGCGCCCGGCCGTTCTACGGCGACCTTCTGGGCCTGACCGAGGTGCCC
>SDZP01000464.1 GCA_004144935.1 Caulobacteraceae bacterium
GAGGGGCCCCGGCGCAGCGGTCTTCTGGAGGGACGTGAAGACCGCCGATCTCGTGGCTGCCTACTCGGCGGCCAGGCTCAGCACGTCGCCGCCGACGGCGCGGTTGCAGGCGCACAGTTCGTCGGTCTGCAGGGCGTCGAGGACCCGCAGGGTGTCGGCCGGCGCGCGGCCGACGTTCAGGTTGGTGACGTAGACGTGCTGCACGACGTTGTGCGGATCGACCACGAAGGTGGCGCGCAGGGCGACGCCCTCTTCTTCGTCGAGCACGCCCAGGGCGCGAGCGAACTTGCCGCTGTTGTCGGCGAAGTTCCAGATCGGCAGGCTGTTGAGATCCGGGTGCTCCCGGCGCCAGCCCAGCTTGCTGTGCTCATTGTCGGTCGAACCGCCGAGGACGACGGTGTCGCGGTCTTCGAAGTCCTTGCCCAGGCGAGCGAACTCGGCGATTTCGGTCGGGCAGACGAAGGTGAAATCCTTCGGGTAGAAGAAGATGACCTTCCATTTGCCGGGGAAGGACTCGTTGGTCACGGTTTCAAAGGCGCTCTCGCCGTTCTCTTCGTGACGGTTGAACTTCGGCTTCACGCCGACGACTTTGAACTCAGGCAGTTTTTGGCCAACACCCAGCATTGCGTAATCCCTCGCTTGGAAAAAGATGATCGAGTCGATGAAAGTCGCCGCACCGGGGAGGGTGCGGCGACAGGGGTGAGATAGGGGCCGACTCACCCATTAGCCAATCGATAGTTTTTGCCGACAGGATAGACTGGCCCTATATGAGCGCCATGCTTCCCACCTTTCGTCAGCTGCAGTACCTCAAGCTGCTCGCCGAGCACGGCTCGTTCAGCCGCGCGGCCGAGGCCGCCCATGTCACCCAGCCGACCCTGTCGGCGGGTGTCGCCGAGCTGGAGCGGATCATCGGCGCGCCGGTGGTCGACCGAGCGCGGTCGGGGGTCATCCTGACGGCGGCCGGCGAAGAAGCGGCGCGGCGGGCCCGCGACCTGCTGGCCGGGGCAGAGGATCTGGTGCAGGCGAGCCAGAGCGCCGGCCTGCCGCTGGCCGGACGTTTCCGGCTGGGCGTGATCCCGACCATCGCGCCCTTCCTGTTGCCCAAGGCGCTGCCGGTGATGCGGGCGCGGTTTCCGAAGCTGCGGCTGTTCCTGCGCGAGGACCTGACCTCGCGCCTGATTACCGCCCTCAAGACCGGGGCCCTGGACGCCGCCCTGATCGCGCTGCCCTACGACATGGCGGGCCTGGACTGGGCTCACGTCGTCGACGACGAACTGCTGGCCGCCGTGCCAACCGACCATGCCATGGCCAGCCAGGCCAGCATCAGCCCGGCCTCCCTGGATGGCGACGAGCTGATCCTGCTGGAGGACGGCCACTGCCTGCGCGATCACGTTCTGGCCGCCTGCGGCCTCGGCCCCCCAGCCCGCCACGGCGAGGAGGAGGCGTTCGCCGCCACCTCCCTGCCGACCCTGGTGCAGATGGTCGGGTCGGGACTCGGCGTCTCCTTCGTGCCGGCCATGGCGGTGGAGGCGGGGCTGACCCGCCAAGCGCCTGTCACTGTGCGGCCGCTGAAGGCCGATCATCCCAGCCGCGAGGTGGTCGTCGCCTGGCGGGCGGGCTCGAGCCGGGCGCGCGACGGACGGCTGCTGGCGGAGACGCTGCGGGACGCCTAAGGTCACAGTTGTTTCGAGGGAGCGTTCCATGCGTCTGGTCACTGCGGCGGCGGCCGTCTTCGCCCTGTTGGGCTCGTCCGTTCAGGCCGCGGCGCCCTCGCCGGAGGTGAAGGCCGAAGCCCGCACGCTGTTTGCGAAGATCATCAGCTTCCCGACCCAGGAGGGCAAAGGCGCCGTCCCGGCGCTGGCTCGATACCTGGCGGGCGAGCTGAAGAGCGCCGGCTTCCGGGACAGCGAGATCGAGATCGTGCCGCTGGGCGAGACCGCCGGCCTGATCGTCCGCTATCCGGGCCGGGCAGGCTCGACCAAGCCGCCGGTCATCCTGATGGCCCATATGGACGTCGTCGCCGCCAGCAAGGAAGACTGGGCCGGCCGCGACCCCTACGTCCTGACCGAACAGGACGGGGTCTTCTTCGGCCGCGGCGTCGTCGACAACAAGTATGGCGTCCTCAATATCACCCAGACCTTCATGCGCCTGCGCCGGGAAGGCTTCGTCCCCGACCGCGAGCTGATCCTGGCCTTCACCGGCGACGAGGAGACGACGGGCAAGACCGCCGTGGTGTTGGCCGGCAAGCTGAAGGGCGCGGCCTACGCCATCAACTCCGACGCCGGCGGCGGCTTCCGGGGTGGCGGCAACGAGAAGGCCAGCTACGCCCTGCAGGTGGCCGAGAAGACCTACGCCACCTACGAACTGACAGCCAGGAACAGCGGCGGGCACTCCTCCGCCCCGCGCCCGGACAACGCCATCTACGACCTGGCCGCTGGCCTGACGAAGATCGCCGCCTACAGGTTCGACGCCCGGTGG
>SDZP01000465.1 GCA_004144935.1 Caulobacteraceae bacterium
GCGCTCGTGTGACGAATCTGGACGCCCGCGCGGGCGTCCAGATTCGTCACACGAGCGCGCACAATAGCAAAGCCGGGGCGTGGAGATAGCGGGGCTTTTTGTCATGGAGTCGCAGCGGTTAGAGCAGCAGCCCCCACAGGCGCACATCCCGCCGCTCACCGTCCCGGTCGACATGGCCGCGCATGTAGCCTTCCTGCTCGAAGCCGAGCTTGGTCAGCAGCTTCTCGGAGGCCTCGTTGCCGACGTGCGTGCGGGCCCAGAGCCGCTGCATGCCCTGTGTCGCCGCGAAGTTCATCACCGCCTGCATGGCTTCATAGGCATAGCCCCGGCCCCAGCTGTCCTTGCCAAGGATGAAGCCGACCTCGGCCCGGTGATGGCGGCGGTCGATGTCGGAGAGGTCGCAGAGGCCCAGGAAGGTGCCGTCGCCGGTCAGCCGCATGGCCCAGTAGAAGGCGCGCTCGTCGGCCATCGCGTCCATCTGCCCGGCCAGCATCTGGTCGACGACGTCGGGATCGTCGATCTCGCCCACGTCCCAGTGGGCCATGACCTCCGGATCGGCCATGATCGGATGGACAAGCGGCCCGTCGGCCGCGGCGAGCGGCGACAGGGTCAGGCGCTCGGTCTCCAGAATCATGGGCGTTGCACTCCAGCTACTCTGACCCCAGCTATGGCGTGGCCGCCTGCGTGGTGCTAGAGGGGCCAACTTCATTTCGCGGGTCCCGTTCGCCCCGCCCCGACCAGAGACCGATCCGCCGTGCAATTCATCACCATCGCCCTGCTGTGCATCAACATCGTCGTCGCCGCCCTGCTGACCCTCGCGGTCCTGATGCAGAAGTCCGAGGGCGGCGCGCTGGGCATGGGCGGCGGGCCGTCGAACTTCATGAGCGCCCGGGGCACCGGCGACCTGCTGACGCGGATCACCTGGATCCTGTTCGGGGTCTTCCTGGCCATCTCGATCACCCTGACGCTGATCGCCGCCGCCAACCGCGAGCCGGTGGCCGGCAGCAACATCCGCGTCGATCCCAGCGAACTTCTGAAGTCCAGGCCCGCCCCGGCCCCGGCCAATGGCTCGGGCGGCGGCTTCGATCCCAACATCAGCACGCCGCCGACCCAGTCCGCGCCGGGCGTCAATCCGCTGCTGCCGAGCCAGGCTCCGGCCGCCCCGGCCCCGCAGCCGGAAAAGAAATAACGGTCATCAACAGGTTCTAGGCGACGCGGGGAGGCGCTCCCCGCGAATCTCGCCTATATCTGACCTCCCATGGCCCGGTACATTTTCATCACCGGCGGCGTGGTCTCTTCCCTTGGAAAAGGTCTGGCGTCCGCCGCCCTCGGCGCGTTGCTTCAGGCACGCGGCTACAAGGTCCGTCTGCGCAAGCTGGACCCCTATCTGAACGTCGACCCCGGGACGATGAGTCCCTACCAGCACGGTGAGGTCTTCGTGACCGACGACGGGGCGGAGACCGACCTCGACCTCGGCCACTACGAGCGGTTCACCGGGGTCAGCGCCACCCGCGCCGACAACATCACCACCGGCCAGATCTACAAGACCATCATCGAGAAGGAGCGGCGCGGCGACTATCTCGGCGCGACGGTCCAGGTGATTCCGCACGTTACGAACGAAATCAAAGACTTCGTCCTGTCTCCTGCCGTCGATGAGAACGGCGACGAGGCCGACTTCATCCTGGTCGAGATCGGCGGCACGGTCGGCGACATCGAGGGCCTGCCCTTCTTCGAGGCCATCCGCCAGCTGGGCCAGGAACTGCCGCGCGGCAACAGCTGCTTCGTGCACCTGACCCTGCTGCCCTACATCAAGACCGCCGGCGAGATGAAGACCAAGCCGACGCAGCACTCGGTCAAGGAGCTGCGCTCGATCGGCATCCAGCCCGACATCCTGCTGTGCCGCTGCGAACAGCCGATCCCGGCCGAGGAAAAGCGCAAGATCGGCCTGTTCTGCAACGTGCGGGCCAGCGCCGTGGTCACCGCCATGGACAGCGCCAGCATCTATGCCGTGCCGCTCGACTATCACCGCGAGGGCCTCGACGCCGAGGTGCTGGCCGTGTTCGGCCTGCATGACGCGCCCAAGCCCGACCTCTCCCGCTGGGACGCCATTAACAACGTCACCGTCAATCCGGACGGCGAGGTGACCATCGCCGTGGTCGGCAAGTACACCGTGCTGAAGGACGCCTACAAAAGCCTCATCGAAGCCCTGGCCCACGGCGGCGTCGCCAACCGGGTCAAGGTCAAGCTGGACTGGGTCGAGAGCGAGACCTTCGAGAACGAGGACGGGGCGGCCGCCCCCCGTTCGCCGAAGCCGCCGGGCACCAGGATGCCGTGCACCCCCTCCAGGCGGGAGGCGGCCGCCCCGTCCTCGTTCTCGAAGGTCTCGCTCTCGACCCAGTCCAGCTTGACCTTGACCCGGTTGGCGACGCCGCCGTGGGCCAGGGCTTCGATGAGGCTTTTGTAGG
>SDZP01000466.1 GCA_004144935.1 Caulobacteraceae bacterium
CCTTCACCGCGATCTTGTCGCCGAAGACCCGGCGCCAGATGTCGGCCCGCTCAGGGGCTCCCGGCATGGGGAATTCGACGACATAGCGGAAGCGGCGCAGGAAGGCGGCGTCCAGGCTGTCGGCGAGGTTGCTGGCCAGCACCGCCAGGCCCTTGTAGCTCTCCAGCCGCTGCAGCAGGTAGCTGACCTCCTGGTTGGCGTAGCGGTCGTGGCTGTCGCGGACATCCGTGCGCTTGCCGAACAGGGCGTCGCCCTCATCGAACAGCAGCAGGTTGGCGCCCTGCTCGGCGGCGTCGAAGACCCTGGAGAGCTGCTTCTCGGTCTCCCCGATGTATTTGCTGACCACCGCCGACAGGTCGACGCGGTAGAGATCGAGGTCGAGGGCCCCGGCCAGGGCCTCGGCGGCCGTCGTCTTGCCAGACCCACTGGGGCCGGAAAACAGGGCGGTGAGGCCAAGGCCCCGGCTGGAGCCGCCGCCCGCCTTCCAGGCCTCGGTGACGACGCTCTGGTTGCCGACATCGCGAACGATGGCCTCGAGCTGGGCCTGCTGCATGGGCGGCAGGACCAAGGCGTCGAGTGTCGCGCGGCTGTCGATGCGATCGGCGAAGGCCTCCAGCGGACCGCGCAGCTGGGCGCGGCTGGCCTCGCTCAGCGCGGCGCGCCAGGTGCTCGGGCGGCGGGTGTCGCCGGACGCCTCGCGGGCGATGGCGGCCGCGCGGTGGGCGGCCTCGATGGCGCCCCGGCGCAGGTCGAAACGGGCCAGCATCGGCGCCAGGGGTTCGGCCGCCTTGCCCAGCAGGCCGGCCCACAGGGCCTGCTGCTCCTTCGGCTCCGGCGTGCCGGCCTCGAAGGCGGCGGCTTCGATGGGCCAGCGCTGACGGCGGTGTGGACCGGCCATGATCAGAGGCCCCGGCAGGCGCCGCAGAAAGTCGGCCACGACCATCGCCCGGTCTTCCGGGCCCTCGGCCGGCTCGACCAGAAGCAGTGTCGGGGCGAGGGCGTGCTCTCGCTGGATGAGGCGCGCCAGAGCCGGCCGGTCGAGGGACTGGAACACTACATCCAGGCTGAGACGATCGGCCGGCATGCCCAGTTGCCCGGCGACGGCGGCGGCCAGGGCGCGGATATCGCCGGCATCGGGGCAGACCAGGCCCAGCGCCTGCGGTCGCTGGCCGGACTGGGCGGCGGCGCGGACGGCGGCGGCCATGCGACCGGCAAGGGCCTGGTGCGAGGGGACGGCGCGCTCGGCTTCAGCAGGGTCCAGACGTTCCAACGCCTCGAGGAGTGAGCGGTCGCGGCTGGCGACGCCGCACAGCCAATGCAGGGCGAACTCGCTGAGCCGCAGGGGGGCGTCGAGCAGACCGCCGGGGTCGAGCTCGACCAGGTCCCAGCGGCGCAGCGGGCCGGACGGGGTGAAGGCGCTCCAGTCGCTGCCGGGAAACAGGGCGACCGCCAGGCGCAGCGTCGGGCGGACCAGGTCCTCATCTTCCTGGCACTCGGCGCAGAGGACGGCGATCTCCGGGGAAACCTCGGCGCCGAAGGCGAGCAGAAGCACCTGCGCCTCGAAGGCGGTCAGGCCGAAGGCGGCGATGAGGGCGCGCAACTGGGGATGGGCGAGCGCCGGGTCCGCAAGATCGAGGGCGGCCGGCGGCGGCGTCTGGGTCTGGTCGGCGCTGGCCAGGGCGACGAGGCGGGAGAGGACATGGTCCAGGCCGTGCTGAACCGCGTCGCCGCCGGTGCTTGAGGATGCGGATTTCAAGGCAGCGGCTCCCCAGGTCGACACAGGCTGGCCAGTCTGTCGGTTCGCGGCGGCGCAATCAACCACAGCGGGCTCCCGAGCCGGTTGTCGGATAAGGCGAAATCGGTCAGGCTACCGCCGCAGATTGGAGCCGCCCTTGCCAACCGCCGCGCCTATACGGAGCACCGAAGGCTCGACGTCCATGGCCGAAGCGGCGCTGAACGCGCGGCGCACCGCCGGCCAGGCCCGCGCCATGCACGCGGTCGCCCGGCGAGGCCTTTCCGATCCAGCCGGCCCCTACCCCCACGGCGACCGCATCCGCGCCGCGTTCGGATCCTACGCGCCCATCGGACTGGCGGCCCACATGGGACCGGCGGCCCGCGCCGCCAGCCGCGACTTGAGCGCCGGCGGCTATGTCCTGAATGGCCGCGCCGCCTTTGCCGAAAGACCCAGCCTCCACACCGCCGTCCATGAGGCAGCCCACATGGTCCACCAGGCGCATGGCGGCGCTGCGCTGACCCACGGCATCGGTCATATGAGCGACGCCCATGAGCGCATGGCCGATCGGGTGGCCGATACGGTGGCGGCGGGCGGGTCGGCCGAACCGATGTTCGCCTCGGCGTTCGGCGGGGCGGCTCCCTCGGCGACGCCGGGTCCGATGCTGCAGATGATCAACCGAATCCGCAGCAACACGGCGACCATGAGACCGACCGAGGCCGCGAG
>SDZP01000084.1 GCA_004144935.1 Caulobacteraceae bacterium
GTCTTGCCGCGCGATTTCATCACTTCGCTGAACGCCCGCCAGGCGACGGTGTGGACCTTCTCGCCATAGCTGAACGGGATCTGGCCGTCGGGTCCGGTGATGGCGACGGAGTGCCAGCCCTTCTGCGGATCGTCGACGAAGTCGAACAGCTGCATGGTCCCGGCCCTCGGGAAGACCTGCGAGGCCGAGATCGGCACCGCGCAGCCGCCGAAGCCGCCGCATTTGTTGTCGCCTGGGGCCGAATAGAGGGTGGAGTCGACCGGGGGCGGACCGCAGCCGGCGGTGACCGGCTTGGCTTCCTTCGTCGCCGATGCGGCGGGTGCGCCGCCGACGCCGGGAGCCCCGCAGGCTCCGCCGGCGCTGCAACTGGCCGCCGGGGCGCGGGTGGCCACCGCCGAGCCGCAGTTGCCACCGCCGGTGGTCGGCTGCACGAAGCCACAGCCGCCGGTCGAACGGCAGAGGTTGGAGCCCCGGCAGCTGTGGAAGACCTCGACCTGGGCGCAGCTGTTGGTCCCGTCGCCGTTGAAATCCAGGCCCTGGCAGCTGTGATACAGGGTGTCGCTGGCTGGCGGCGGCAGACCCATCGACAGGTCCGGCGTCTCGCCGAGGATGGCCCAGGCGGTGCTCATCCGGTCGCCCGAGCCGCTCATCGAGGGGAAGGGGAACAGCGGGGCCGGCTGGCCGGCCGGCGGGGTCCAGTAGCCGTAGAGCACCGAGGTGACGCCATGGATGGCGCCAACCACGGCTTGGCTGAGCAGGGCCTTGCTGCCGGCCTTGTCGGCGGCGAGGGCGTTGAGGGCCCCGGCCACGTCGCCCGGCGTCGGCAGTTTGTAGGGGTTGGAGGGATCATAGCCCGGACCGGTCAGCATCTCCGCCGTCCAGGTCGGGTTGCGCGCCAGCCACTGCGGCCAGGTGACCAGTTCGTGCAGCAGGCCCTGGATCTCTCCGAAGCGCTCGTAATGGTCCTTGCCGTCATTGCTCCAGCGGGCCTCGGCGTCGGCGCTGGGCATCAGCTTGCCGGCATCGCTGTAGCTCGGATAGTCCGACTTCAGGGCCGCGTCGCTCGGCTGGTACTTGGGCTCGACGGCCTTCAGCAGGGCGGCGCCGCCCCGGTTGATGGTGTTGCCCTCGCCCTGGTCGGTGATGGCGTCCATCATCTGGACCATCTGCTCGAAGGCGATGTCGGGATAGGTCAGGGCGATGGTGGTTTCGAAGCCCATGAACTCGCGCATGGGATGGCCGCCGGACCCGGAGGTGTTGAACAGGTCGTTCTGCACGGCCTTGCCGTTGAACACC
The DNA here is from genome assembly GCA_004144935.1 of Caulobacteraceae bacterium. Classification (GTDB taxonomy): domain Bacteria; phylum Pseudomonadota; class Alphaproteobacteria; order Caulobacterales; family Caulobacteraceae; genus Caulobacter. The sequence goes on from SDZP01000084.1 coordinate 1,297, forward strand.
TTGCCCCACAGGGTCGAGCCGTCGTCATACCGCAGGTTCAGATAGTCGTAGTAGCACTGGTACATCCAGCCGATGGTGCCGAACAGCGGCAGGGCGTCGCCGTATTTCCAGTCCTTGAAGGGGACCTTGGGGAAGTAGTCCTTGACCTTGTCGTCCTTGATGTTGGCGCGGGCGTCGGCCTCCGGCTGCTCGATGGCCAGGAACAGGCGCAGGGCGGTCTCGTCGAGCACGCCGATGTTCACCGCCACGTCCTCGTGGGCCTTGGTGTCCTTCAGGTCGATGATGCCGGGGATGACGCTCTTGTCGGGGCCGTAGCAGAGCCAGCCGCCGTTATCGTCCTGCAGCGGGGCCCCGGTGAAGGTGGGGTTGACGCCGACGACGGTGGCCATGTTGGCGGCCATCTGCAGGTGCAGCATCTCCTGGATGAAGACCGAGAAGACGATGTTGAACGCCTTGTCGTTGGCGGTCTTCGGCTCGGCCGTGGTCTTGGCCCCGGCCCACAGCCGGCCCTGGTAGAAGTCGGTGCCGCCGCCGGTGATCGGGTGGAAGCCCTGAATGGAATAGAGGCTCGTCATGTAGAGCGGGATGGTGAACAGTTCGACGTTCACCGCCATCTGGGCGATGGCGCGAAGCGCCGCGGCGTCGGTTCGCCAGTTCGCGGCCGGCCGGGTGGCGGCGGCCGAAAGGCTGAGCATATGGGCCATGGTTCGAGTCCCCTCCTCCTGAGACGGCAGGAGAGTGACCCTGAGTTGTATTCCCGGTCAATCAATCAGACGCAGTTTTCCGAAACTCTTCACCGAATTGGGGAATGGGGCGCCCGCCGGGCTCCCCAACCGCGTCAGGCGCCCCAGAACCCGACCATCTTCTTGACCTCGGCCACCGTCGGGGCGGCGGCTTCCCGGGCCCTGGCGGCGCCGGCGGCGAGGATGCGGTCGATCTCGGCCGGATCGGCGAGATAGCGGCGCATGGCCTCACTGACCGGGCCAAGGGAGGCGACGGCGAGATCGGCCAGCGCCGGCTTGAAGGCGCCGAAGCCCTGGCCGCCGAACTGACCCAGCACCGTCTCCCGGGTCGTGCCGGCGAGGGCCGCGTAGATGCCGACGAGATTGTCGGCCTCGGGACGCTCCTTGAGCTCCTCCACCGTTTCCGGCAGCGGATTGGGGTCCGACTTGGCCTTGCGCACCTTGGCGGCGATGGTGTCGGCGTCGTCGGTCAGGTTGATGCGCGACAGGTCCGACGGATCGGACTTGCTCATCTTCGCCGTGCCGTCGCGCAGCGACATGATCCGCGCGCCCGGACCCTGGATCAGCGGTTCGGGCAGCGGGAAATAGCCCGGCGCGCTGAAGTCGTGGTTGAACTTCTGGGCGATGTTGCGGGCCAGTTCCAGGTGCTGCTTCTGATCCTCGCCGACCGGCACATGGGTCGACTTGTAGATCAGGATGTCGGCGGCCTGCAGCACCGGATAGGTGTAGAGGCCGACGCTCGAGCGCTCCTTGTGCTTGCCGCTCTTCTCCTTGAACTGGGTCATCTTGTCGAGCCAGCCGAGGCGGGCGACGCAGTTGAACACCCAGGCCAGCTCGGCGTGCTCGGGCACCGCCGACTGCGGGAAGATGGTCGCCTTGGCGGGGTCAAGGCCGGCGGCCAGGTAGGCGGCGGCGATCTCGCGCGTCTGGGTCGCCAGCAGGGCCGGGTCCTGCCAGACGGTGATGGCGTGCATGTCGGCGACGAAGATGAAGGTGTCGATCTCGTGCTGCAGCCTGGCGAACTTCACCAGGGCGCCGAGATAGTTGCCCAGATGCAGGGCGCCGGACGGCTGGACGCCGGACAGCACCCGTTGCGGGCCGGCGTATTGGGCGGGGGCTTGGTCGGTCATGGATGTACTCGAGAGGATCAGGTCGGTCGGCGCGCGGGGGCTATCCCGCGCGTTGGGCTCTAGCGGGCGTTCAGGCGCGGCGCCATCGGCGCGGATGCTGGAAGGTGACCATGGCCCCGCCAATAGGCGAGGCGGGCGCGGGAGGCAAGATCAGCCGGCTAGGCCGCGCGTCGCCGCCTGAGCAGTCCCTTGATCTCCGCCACCGTCATGCCGCCGGTCAGCACCACCAGCACCGGATAGATCGGGATGATGGCGATGCAGACGGCCAGCACGGCCAGCTCCTTGGCTCCCAGCCGGATCAGGGCGATGCTCTCGAACACCCCCTGGATCTGCGGGCGGAAGAAGGCGGCGACGCCGAGCAGGGCGGTCAGCACGGCGGCGGCGGCCAGCACCCGCAGCAGGCGGCTAACCGAGGCGGGGGCCAGCTCCCACTCGCCGCGTGACTTCAGGGCCCAGTACATCTGGCCGACGTTGATCCAGCTGGCCGCCGACGTGGCGATGGCGATGCCGGCGAAGCCGATGGTGAAGAACAGGATGGCGCCCAGCACGATGTTCACCCCGACCGAGATCAGGGCGAAGCGCATCGGGCTCCTGGTGTCCTCGCGGGCGAAGAAGATCGGGTTCATCACCCGGGCCAGCACGAAGGCGGGCACGCCCCAGCCGTAGTGGAACAGGGCCTGGGCGGTCATCCTGGCGTCGAAGGTGGTGAAGGCGCCGCGGGTGAACAGGGCGTCGATCATGAAGTACGGCATGGCCAGCAGGGCCGCCGCGGCGGGCAGCGTCATGGCCAGGGCGAAGACCACGGCCTGGTCGGTGGTGTCCTGGGCGTCCTGCCTGTCGCCGGCCTGCAGGGCCTGGCTGAGGCGGGGCAGCAGGGCGATGCCGATGGCCACCCCGACCATGCCCAGCGGCAGCTGGTAGAGCCGGTCGGCGTTGGCCAGCCAGGTGCGCGGCCCGTCGCCGGGAGCCAGGGAGACCAGGCTGCCGGAGACGAAGATGTTGATCTGGGTGACGCTGGCGGCGATGGCGGCGGGGATCGCCTGTTTGATCAGCCGCTTGATCTCGGGCGTCAGGCGGGGGAGGCGAGGCCGGATGCGGCCGCCGCTGTTCCAGCAGCCCCACCAGAGCAGGGCCGCCTGCAGCACCCCGGCGATCACCACCCCGATGCTGGCCGCGTAGGCGGCCTGTTCCGACGACTTGGCCGGCAGCACGGCGATCAGCATCACCGCGTTCAGCACGATCGGCGCGGCGCCGGACAGGATGAAGCGGTTGCGGGCGTTGAGCGCCCCGGAGAACAGGGCCGCGATCGCCATGCAGCTGAGGTAGGGCATGGTGATCTGGGTCAGGATGATGGTGATCTTCCACTTCAGCGGATCGTCGCGGTAGCCGAAGTTGATCAGGTACATCAGCCAGGGCATGGCCAGCTGGGCGAGGATGACCAGCAGCAGGGTCATGGCCGCCAGGGTGGCCAGGGCGTCCGAGGCCATGTCGTCGGCCCGCTCCGGACCCTCGCCGGCCAGGGTGCGGCTGTAGGCGGGCACGAAGGCCGAGGAGAACGCCCCCTCGGCGAAGATGCGCCGGAACAGGTTGGGGAAGCTCAGGGCGGTGTTGTAGGCGTCCGCCCAGGGCCCGGTGCTGGCCCCCAGCTGGGCGTTGATCACCACGTCGCGGGCCAGGCCCATGAAGCGGCTGATCAGGGTCAGGCCAGAGAAGATGATCGAGTTCTTGATGATGCCCGGCTTCTTGGCCGGCGGGACCACGGGCGTGGTCTGCTCATCGGGGGCCGGGGAATGCTGGTTCTCGTCCGTCACTTGGCGCTTCTGCGCTCGCGGCGGTGGAGGGTCAAGTCAGGCTCTGGTGGTGATTCAGCGCAGGTGGCGGAGCCATCCGGGATCCTTCTCCCGCTCGCCGGGAGAAGGTGGCCCCGTAGAGGTCGGATGAGGGCAGCACCAGCTTGAGAAGGGTGGCTGCGGCGCCGCTAGCGCCAGAACGTGAACGTTCCGGATCAGCCGGCGCTGCCCTCATCCGTCGGCTTCGCCGACAACTTCTCCCGGCAAGCGGGAGAAGGGCGCCGGGCGCCGGGCGCCGCTCCGGTCTAGCGACCGACGCTGGCCCGCGCCCGCTGCAGCCGGGGCTTGCCCTTGGCCGCCGCGCCGCTCTCCTCGGCGTCGAGCACGGCCATCAGGTCTTCCTTCAGGGCCGCCTGCCGGCGCGGGTCGATGATCTTCTGGCCGGCGGCGCTCTGCACGTAGAAGGCGTCGACGGCCCGTTCGCCGTAGCTGTCGATATGGGCGGAGATGATGCTCAGGCCCTGTTCGGAGATGGCCCGCGCCAGGGAGTGCAGCAGGCCGGGGCGGTCGCGGCCCGAGGCCTCGACGACGGTGGCCTCGGTGGAGGCCTCGTTGTCCAGCATCACGGTGGGCACGATGGCGAAGGCGGCGGTGCGGCCAAGATCGCTGCGGCGGGTCTCGGGCGGCAGGCCCTCGCCCCGGCCGGCGGCTTCCAGCGCGTCGGCCAGCCGGCGCAGGGCGCGGGGATTGTCGCCGCCGTAGGGCGCGCCGGAGGCGTCCTGCACCTGGAAGACGTCGAGCGCCTGGCCCCCCTGCGAGGTGAACACCCGCGCGCCCAGCACATTGCCGCCCAGCCCTGACAGGGCGGCGGCGAGGTCGGCGAACAGGCCGCGGCGGTCCTTGGCGGCGACCACCAGTTCGGCGGTGTTGCGGTCGAGGCGGATGCGGCCGCCGGCGGCGGCCCCGCCCTGTTCGACGGCCCGCTGCACCAGGGCGGCATGCTCGGCGACCTCGTCGGTGGTGAAGGCGCTGAAGTAGGCGTCCTCCATGGTCGCGGCCCAGGCGTCCGTGCCCGGATGACCGGCGGACAGGGCGGCGCGGGCCTCGCGGGCGGCCGCTTCCTGGTGCCGCTGGGCGGTGGCGGCGGGGTCGCTGGAGCGGCCGCCACGGAAGATGGCCTCGGCCCCGGCGTAGAGCTCCCGCAGCAGCTGGCCCTTCCAGCCGTTCCAGACGCCCGGGCCGACGGCGCGGATGTCGGCCACGGTCAGCACCAGCAGCAGGCGCATGCGCTCGGGATTCTCGACGATATTGGCGAAGGCGGCCACCGTGGCCGGGTCGGCGACATCGCGCTTCTGGGCGAAATCGCTCATCACCAGGTGGTGCTCGATCAGCCAGGCGACCAGCTCGGTCTTGCCCCGGTCGATGCCCAGCCGTTCGCAGGCCTGGCGGGCGGCGCGGGCCCCAGCCTTCTCCTGGCCGCCGGCCCCGCCCTTGCCGGTGTCATGCAGGATCATGGCCAGGAACAGGGCTTCGCGGTCATCGATCAGCGGCATGATCGATGTGGCCAGCGGATGGTCGTCCTCCAGCCGGCCGTGCTCGATGTCGTTGATGATGCCGATGGCCCGCAGGGTGTGCTCGTCCACGGTGTAGCTGTGGTACATGTTGAACTGCATCTGGGCGACGATCCGGCCGAACTCCGGCAGGAAGCGGCCCAGCACCCCGGCCTCGTTCATCAGGGTCAGCGTCCGGTAGGGCTTCTTGCCCCGCGCCAGGATGTCGAGGAAGGCCTCCACCGCGTCCGGATCGCGCCGCAGCTTGGAGCCGATCAGGGCCAGCGAGCGGGTGGCGGCCGTGAAGGCGTCCGGATGCAGGTCGAGGTTCAGCACATCGGCGATGCGGAACATGCGGATCAGGTCGACCGGATCGCGGGCGAAGACGGCTGGACTGTCGATGTTGAGGCGGCCGTTCTCCTCATGGAAGCCCGGATAGTCGAGCTCGCGCCGCTTGACCCTGGCGCGGCCGGGCAGGAAGCGGCTGAGTCCTTTGGGCTCCTGCTTGAGGTGTTCGGCCTCCAGCTTGGCCGAGAAGGCGCGGGTCAGGGCCCCGACCTCGCGGGCGATCAGGAAATAGTGGCGCATGAAGCGCTCGACGGCGGGATTGTCGGCCCGGTCGCCATAGCCCATGCGCCGGGCGATCTCCGGCTGCACGTCGAAGGTCAGCCGCTCTTCGGGCCGGCCGGTGGTGAAGTGCAGATGGGCCCGCACCGCATGCAGGAAGTCGAAGGCGCGGGTGAAGGCGCGGACCTCGCGCGGATGGAAGTGGGGCAGGCGGAAGATGTCGCTCGGCCGGTCCACCGGATACAGGTACTCGGCGATCCACATCAGGGTGTGCAGGTCGCGCAGGCCGCCCTTGCCCTCCTTGACGTTGGGCTCGACCATGTAGCGGCTGGCCCCGGCCCGGGCGTGGCGCTCGTCGCGCTCCTTCAGCTTGGCGGCGACGAATTCGGGACCGGTGCCGCGCATCACCTCGTTCAGGAACCGCTTGCGCAGGTCGATCCCCAGCTGGGCATCGCCGCTCAGCCGCCGGGCCTCGAGCAGCGAGGTGCGGATGGTGAAGTCTTCCTTCGACAGCTTGATGCATTCTTCGATGGTGCGGCTGGCGTGGCCGACCTTGAAGCCCAGGTCCCACAGGGCATAGAGCATGTACTCGATGACGCTCTCGGCGTGGGCCGTCTGCTTCCAGGGCCGCAGGAACAGCAAGTCGATATCGCTGAACGGGCTGAGCACCGAGCGGCCGTAACCGCCCACAGCCAGCAGGCAGAGCCGCTCGCCCTCGGTCGGGTTGCGGGCCCGGAACACATGCACGGTGGTGAAGTCGTAGAGGGCGGTGATCACCTCGTCGGTGACGCCGCAGATCAGCCGCGCCGTCTCGACCCCGCCGGCCCCGTTCTCCAGCCGCTCCTTGGCGATCATCCGGCCGCGAAACAGCGCCTGCTTGAGGATATCCAGCGCCCGCCGCCGCTGTTCGGGCTCGTCGCCGGCCGCGTCGAGGGCGGCGGCGGAAAGGCGCGCCCGCAAGGCTTCGCCATCGACGACATGTTCGAGGCGGGTCGGTTTGAGGCGCGGGGGCATGAAAGCTTATGTGCGCTGCGAAAGGTTACCGCGCAATGGCGCGGGCGTTGGAACGCGCCCGGAGAACAGCGCTGGTCTGTTTCAGGTCAGTCCCTTCAGCCGATAGAGCGCCTCCAGCGCCTCGCGCGGGCTCATGCCGTCGGGATCCAACGCCTTGAGGGCTTCCTCGGCTGGGCTCGGGCCCCACTTCTGCGCCGGCGTCGGCGCGGCCATCTCGAACAGCGGCAGGCCCTCCAGCCGGGCCGGGCTGTGGCTCTCGGTCTCCAGCCGCTCCAGAACCTCCCGCGCCCGGACCACCACGGCCGGCGGCACCCCGGCCAGCTTGGCCACCTGCACGCCGTAGGAGCGGTCGGCCGGGCCGGGGCCGCATTCGTGCAGGAAGACCAGGTCGCCGTTCCATTCCTTGGCCCGCAAGGAGAGGTTCGACACATGCGCCAGGCGGCCGTCCAGCGTCGCCAACTCGTGGTAGTGGGTGGCGAACAGGGCGCGGGAGCGGTTGGTGTCGTGCAGGGCCTCGGCGCAGGCCCAGGCGATGGCCAGGCCGTCCCAGGTGGCGGTGCCCCGGCCGATCTCGTCGAGGATGACGAAGCTGCGCGGGGTAGCTTGCGTGAGGATGGCGGCGGTCTCGACCATCTCGGCCATGAAGGTCGAGCGGCCCCGCGCCAGGTCGTCGCCGGCCCCCACCCGGCTGAACAGCCGGTCGACGACGCCGAGGGTCAGGGACGCCGCCGGCACGTAGCTGCCGGACTGGGCCAGCACCGCCAGCAGGGCGTTCTGGCGCAGGAAGGTCGACTTGCCGGCCATGTTGGGGCCGGTGACGATGCTGAGACGGGCCCCCTGCTCGCCGGCCCCGTCCAGGCAGCAGTCGTTGGGGGTGAAGGGATCGCCGGCCCGCTTGACGGCGGCCTCGACCACCGGGTGGCGGGCGGCTTTCGCGTCGAAGCAGAGCGACCGGTCGACCACGGGGCGGCAGGCGCCGGCGTCCTCGGCCCATTCGGCCAGGGCCGAGGCGACATCCAGCATGGCGAGGCCCGCGGCGGCGGCGCGCAGCGGTTCGGCCAGGGCGACGGCCTGGTCGCGCCAGGCCTCGAAGGTTTGCACCTCGATGGCGAGCGCCCGCTCGCCGGCCTGGGCGATGCGGGCGTCGAGATCGGCCAGTTCGACGGTGGTGAACCGCACCTGGTTGGCCAGGGTCTGGCGGTGGATGAAGGTGGCGTTGTGCGGCGGCTGGAACAGCGGGTCGGCCTTGCCGGCCGTGGTCTCCACGAAATAGCCGAGCACGGCGTTGTGGCGGATCTTCAGCGGCACGCCGCTGTCGGCCGCCAGGCGGGTCTCGAGGCCGGCGATGACCCGGCGGCTGTCGTCCCGCAGGGCCCGGGCCTGGTCGAGCTCGGGGCGGATGCCTTCGGCCACGAAGCCGCCGTCGCGGGCCTGGGCCGGCAGGTCCGGGCCCAGACCCGCTTCCAGGCCGGCCAGCAGGCTGGAGAGATCGATCGAATTGCTGGGCGAGATGGCGACCAGGGCCGCCTCGATCTCGGCCGGCGGGCCGCTGAGGGCGTCGCCGCCGGCCAGGCCGGCCAGGGTCTCACCGACCTTCAGGCTATCGCGCAGGCAGCCCAGGTCACGCGGACCGCCGCGGCCGAGCGCCAGCCGGGAGAGGGCCCGGGCCACATCGCCGGCCCGGCGCAGGCCGTCGCGGGCGTCCTCGCGCAGCTGGCGGCGGTCGAGGAACCACTGCACCGCGTCCAGGCGGGCCTCGATGCGGGCGGGGTCGAGCAGCGGCCGGGCCAGCCGCTCGGCCAGCAGGCGTGAGCCGGGGGCGGTGACCGTGCGGTCGATGGCGCCGAGCAGCGATCCCTCGCGCTGGCCGCCGGTGGTCTTCTCGATCTCCAGGCTGGTCCGGGTGGCCGGATCGATGGCCATCACATCGGCCTCTCCCGCGCGCCGGGGCGGCGACAGGGCCGGCAGGCGGCCGGCCTGGGTGACTTCCAGATGGGCGGCGATCAGGCCGAGCGCCGAGATCTCGGCCCCGGCCAGGCCGCCGAAGCCGTCGAGGGTCTCGACCCCGTACAGCCGCTTGACCCGCGCCTCGCTGGCCGAGGGCTCGGCCAGGGCCTGGGCCATCGGCTGGACCAGGCCACCGACCATCTTCAGGGCGGCGGCGATGTGCTCGTCGGCGAACAGGCGGTCGGGGACGAGGATTTCGGAGGGGCTGAGCGCCGCCAGGGCGGCGGCCAGGCCGCTGGGTGCGAGGAGCAGGCTTTCGACCAGGCCGGTGCTGAGCTCGACGCTGGCCACCGCCGCCTGGCCGGCCCGCAGCGCAATGGCGGCGAGGCGGTTGGCCCCTCGGGAGTCGAGCAGGCTGTCCTCGGTCAGGGTGCCGGGGGTGATGATCCGCACCACGTCGCGGCGGACGATGGACTTGCTGCCGCGTTTGCGGGCTTCCGCCGGGTCTTCCATCTGCTCGCAGACGGCGACCTTGAAGCCGCTGCGGATCAGCTTGGCCAGATAGGCCTCGGCGGCGTGGACCGGCACCCCGGCCATCGGGATCGGCTGGCCGTTGTGGTTGCCCCGGAAGGTCTGGCTGATCCCCAACGCCGCGGCCGCCCGGATCGCGTCGTCGAAAAACAGTTCGTAGAAGTCGCCCATGCGGAAGAAGACCAGGGCATCGGGTTGACGCGCCTTGGCTTCGAAATACTGCGCCATGACGGGCGTGGCGCCGGCGGCGTCCGGCGGGGAAACGGGGGCGTTCATTGGCGGGAACCTAGCGGCCCCGGCGATGAATCGACAGGGGTTAACGCGTCACGGGTTTGGGGAGGGGCTTCGGCGTAGAGCTTGGCCTACTCCTGCACCGATCATGCTCGCGTATGCGGGCATCCATGGATGGGTTGCCGCCACCCAGATGCTGGACCGTGCTCGCCGGCTCGCCGCCTGCGCGAAGGCCAGCGACGTATGGATGCCCGCATACGCGAGCATGATCGGGGGTGGGCGGGCTAGTCCGCCACCGGCGCCATGGTCCCCGGCGCGGTC
>SDZP01000467.1 GCA_004144935.1 Caulobacteraceae bacterium
CGCGAACAGCTGGGCGCCGCCCTCACGGCCGCCAACGAGCTGATCGCCGTCCTCAACGCCACCCTCGATTCGGAAACCGCCGAGGCCGGCCGCCTGGCCATGGACCGCGCCCCCTTCGATCCTGTGCGCCTGGCCCGCGAACTGGTCCTGCTCAGCCGGCCGCACGCCTCGGCCAAGGGCGTCGAACTGGCCGTCCACGTCGAGCCCGACCTCGAGGCCGCCCGCGGCGCCGTGGTCGGCGACGTCACCCGCGCCCGCCAGGTGCTGTCAAACCTGCTGGGCAATGCGGTCAAGTACACCCTGCGCGGCCGCGTCGAGGTGCGGCTGTCGCTAGACGAACAGAGCCGGGTGGTCATCGCCATCGCCGACACCGGCCCCGGGCTCTCGGCCGAGGAACTGGAGCGCGCTTTCGAACCGTTCCGGCGGGTGGAGCGCACCGGCGCCGGCGTGCCCGGCGCGGGCCTCGGCCTCTCCCTCTCCCGCCAGCTGGCGGCCCTGATGGGGGGCGAGCTGAAGGGCCAGAGCGCCGTCGGCGTCGGCAGCTGCTTCACCTTCGAACTGCCCTGGGACATCGGCGCCGCCGCCCCGACCGAGGCCGACGAATCGACCTTGCGCGGCCGGATCGCTCCCTCCAGGCGCCCCATGCGGGTGCTGGTCGCCGAAGACGACGCCCTCAACGCCGCCATGCTGCGCGCCATCCTCGAACAGCTCGGCCACCAGGTGGTTCATGCCCAGAACGGCAAGCGGGCGGTCGAGCTGGCCAGCGCCTGCGACTTCGACCTGATCATGCTCGACGGCCGCATGCCGGGTCTCGACGGCGCCCACACCGCGGCCGCCCTGCGCGGCCTTGGCGGTCCGGCCGGCGACATGCCGATCATCGCCGTCATCGGCGGCGACGCCGAAGAGGCCCGTGAATGCCTCGACGCCGGGGCCGACACGGTTTTGCGCAAACCCGTCACCGTCGCCGGCGTCGCCCGCGCCGTGGCCGACGCGGCGGCCAAGGGCCGGGACATCGCCGCGGGCCGCGATCTGTCGGCTTTCGCGGTCGGCTAACCCAGAGGCAGCCTTTCATCCGCCCGCTCCCCCGGCCATGATGGGCCGAACACAGGGAGAGCGTTCGTGCTGAAGGGTCTGAAGGTCATCGAACTGGCCACCTACATCGCCGCCCCCGGCGCCGCGGCCATCATGGCCGACTGGGGCGCGGAGGTGATCAAGATCGAATCGCCCAAGGGCGACCCGATGCGGATGTTCTTCGACTCCTTCGACACCGACCAGAACGACAATCCGGTCTTCGACATGGACAACCGCGGCAAGCGCGGCGTTGTCCTCGACATCAGCAAGCCGGAAGGTCGCGAGGCCGCCCTGAAACTGGTGCGCGGCGCCGACGTGTTCCTGACCAACAATCGTCCGGGCTCGCTCGGCCGCTCGGGCTTCGACTACGAGAGCCTGAAAAAGGAAAACCCCCGCCTGATCTACGCCAGCCTGACCGGCTATGGTCTCGAGGGCCCGGACATCGACAAGGCCGGCATGGATGTCGCCAGCTTCTGGTCACGCTCCGGCGTCGCCGCCATCACCACCCCCAAGGGCGTCGAGCCCTTTCCGATCCGCACCGCCATGGGCGACCACGTCACCTCCATGGCCACGGTCTCGGCCATCCTGGCGGCGGTGTTCGAGCGCCAGAGCACGGGGGTCGGCCGCCTGGTCGAGACCAGCCTGCTACGGACCGGCGTCTATTCCATCGGCTCGGACATGGCCATCCAGCTGCGCTTCGGCAAGCTGGCCTCCACCCGCCCCCGCCACGCGGCGGTCAACCCGCTGGCCAACTTCTTCAAGACCTCCGACGGCCGCTGGATCTGCCTGCTGGTCCGCACCGGCGGCACCGACTGGCCGCAGATCGCCGCCGGCGTCGGCCATCCCGAATGGGTGGAGGACCCGCGCTTCCTCAAGAATCGCGACCGGCGGCTGAACGGCAACGACCTGGTCACCCTGATGGACGCGGCCATCGGCGAAATGACCCTGGAGGAGCTGGCGCGCCGCTTTGACGCCGAGGACCTGACCTGGGCGCCGGTGCAGACGCCCCGCGAGGTGGTCCAGGACGAACAGGCGATCGCCGCCGGATGTTTCGTCGACGTGCCCGACGGCAAGGGCGGCTTCAACAAGAGCCCCGCCTCCCCGGCCCGCTTCCCGGGCGCGGAGGACGGTCCCCGCGGCCCGGCGCCGAAGCTCGGCGAACATACCGATGAGGTCCTGGCCGAGCTGGGCTACTCGGCCGACGATATCGCGGCGCTGAGGTCGACGGGCGCCGTCGCCTGAGGCGCTAGCCGCCCTTCGGGGCTACCCGTGCGGCCGGATTGCCCTGGCCTTCGGCGCGGGGCGCCCCGGGCTGGGCCATCAGGTTCTGCGCCACGCCCTTGACCACCGAGGGGTTGGGGGGAGCGGCCTTGGCCGCCTCATGGG
>SDZP01000085.1 GCA_004144935.1 Caulobacteraceae bacterium
CACACAAGGACATCGAGGGCATTTCCTTCACCGGCTCGCAAATGGTCGGCCAGGGCGTTGGTCGCGGCGCTATGGAGCGCCAGGCGCGCGTGCAGCTGGAGATGGGCGGCAAGAACCCGCTGATCGTGCTGGACGACGCCGACCTGGACCGCGCCGTGGCCATCGCCCTGGACGGCTCCTTCTTCGCCACCGGGCAGCGCTGCACGGCCTCCAGCCGGCTGATCGTACAGGACGGCATCCACGACCGCTTTGTCGCCGCCCTGGCCGAGGCGGTGAAGGGGCTGAAGGTGGGCGACGCCCTCGACCCGGCGACGAAGATCGGCCCGGCCGTCAGCGAGGCCCAGCGCGAGACCTCCTACCGCTATATCGATGTAGCCCGCGGAGAGGGCGGCCGGCTGGCTGCCGGCGGTGAACGACTGACCCTCGACAAGCCCGGCTGGTACGTGCAGCCGACCCTGATCGCCGACACCCTGCCCGGCATGCGGATCAACAGCGAGGAGGTGTTTGGCCCGGTCGCTTCGACGATCCGCGTCGGCTCCTACGAGGAGGCGCTGGAGACCGCCAACGGCGTCGAGTTCGGCCTCTCGGCCGGCATCGTCACCGGCTCGCTGAAATACGCCCGCGACTTCCAGCGCCGGGCCAGGGCCGGCATGGTGATGGTCAACCTGCCGACGGCCGGGGTCGACTATCATGTGCCGTTCGGCGGGTCGAAGAAGTCGAGCTATGGCGCCCGCGAACAGGGTTTCGCGGCGGCGGAGTTCTTCACCCAGATCAAGACCGCCTATTCCGCGGGCTAGAGACGCCATGTTGAGCATCGGACCGGACCCCACCCTGATCTGTGACGTGGGTTGCGAGCTCGGCGAAGGGCCGGTGTGGGACGCCGCGCGCGCCTGCCTGTGGTTCGTCGACATCAAGGGCCGCCGGCTGCACCGGTTCGATCCGGAGGATGGCGGCTTGAAGACCTGGACGACGCCCGACCAGACGGGGTTCGCCCTGCCGGCCGAGGACGGCGCGCTGATCTGCGGTCTGCCGTCCGGCCTGCACCGGTTCGATCCGGAGACCGGCGCGTTCAGTTTCCTGGCCGAGGTCGAACCGGATCGGCCGCAGAACCGGCTCAACGACGGCTTCGTCGCCCCGGACGGGACGCTCTGGTTCGGCTCGATGGATGACAGCGAGCGCCTGCGCTCCGGGGCCCTCTACAGCTGGCGCCGGGGCGTCCTGACCCGTCACGACGACGGCTATGGCGTCACCAACGGCCCGGCGATGAGCCCGGACGGCGGCACGCTCTACCACAACGACACCCTGCAGAAGCGCGTCTATGCCTTCGACCATGCGGACGGGGTTCTCTCCAACAAGCGCCCCTTCGCCGAGACGCCGGACGGCTATGCCGACGGCCCCTCGGTGGACGCGGCCGGGGTGCTGCACGTCGGCCTGTTCAACGGCTGGGGCGTGGCCCGCTTCTCGCCGGCGGGGGAGCGGCTGGGGACGATCGCCTTTCCGGTGATGACGGTGACCAAGGCCGCCTTCGGGGGCGAGGACCTGAAGACCCTGTTCTGCACGACCGCCTGGCTGGGCAACGCCGACAAGCGGTCCGAGCAGCCGACGCTGGGTGGCCTCTACGCCCTGCGGGTCGAGACCCCCGGCCTGCCGCCGACCCGGGTCAAGCTGTGATCGCCCTCGCCGCCGGCGACTGGACCGCCACCCTGCGCCCGGACCTCGGCGGCGCCGTCGGCGGCCTGACCTTCCAAGGCCGCGACATCCTGCGGCCGACCCCGGCCGACGCGACGGACGTTTTGCAGGCTGCCTGCTTTCCGCTGGTCCCCTACGCCAACCGCATCGCCGGCGGACGATTCGCTTTCGGCGACCGCGAGGCGGCGCTGGAGGTGCTGCCCGCCTTCGCCCCCAACGCGTTGCACGGCGACGGCTGGCGGGCGTCCTGGCGGACGGTGCGCAGTGCGGCGGACCGCGCCGAACTGGCGTTCGATCATGCCGCCGACGGCTGGCCCTGGGCCTACGAGGCGAGGCAGGTCTTCACCCTGACGACCGCCGGCCTGACCATCCGCCTCTCGGTCCGCAACACCGACACGGGGCCGATGCCCGCCGGCCTCGGCCTGCATCCCTATTTTCCGGCCGGGCCGGACAGCCGCCTGACCGTCCAGGCGACCGGCGTCTGGAACGTCGACGAGGTCCTGATTCCGAAGCGGCTCGAGCCTCCGTCGGCGGTCCAGGACTGGTCGGCCGGCCCGCGCCTGGGCGAGGCGGCGGCCGTGGATCACTGCTACGCCGGCTGGACCGGCCCCGCCCGGCTGGCCAGCGGCGAACTGACGACCCTGGTCTCCTCGCCGGAGGCGGCCTGGCTGCATGTCTTCACCCCGGCGGGCGCCGGCTACGCCTGCCTGGAGCCGGTAAGCCATCGGCCGGACGCGGTGAACGCCCCGGCGGGGGAGGTCTCCGGCCTGGTCGTGCTGGAGCCGGGCGAAACCTTCAGCCTCGGCATGACCATCGGCCTCGCCTAGGCGCGGGCGATCAGCCGCGCCAGCCTCGCCGCCCCGTCCTCGATCTGTGCCGCCGACGGCAGGGAGTAGCTGAGGCGGATGGCGTTGGCGGCGGGGACCTCGGCGAAGAAGGGCTCGCCCGGCACGAAGGCGACCCGCTCCTCGGCCAGGGCCCGCTCCAGCAGCACCTTGCCGTCCATCCCGTCCGGCAGGGTCACCCAGACGAACATGCCGCCCTGCGGCCGTGACCAGGTCACGCCCGGCGGCATGTGCCGCTCCAGGGCGGCCAGCAGCACGGCGGCCTTGGCGCCGTAGGCGGCGCGCAGGGTTCCCAGATGCTGGTCGTAGCCCTCGCAGACAACGCCGTGGGCGACCATCTGGTTGATGGTCGAGACGTGCAGGTCGGCGCCCTGCTTGAGCAGCACCAGCTTCTCGATCACCGCCCGCGGGCCGCAGACCCAGCCGATGCGCAGGGCCGGCGACAGGGTCTTGGAGAAGGTGCCGCAGAACAGGGTGCGGGCCGCCTCGATGGAGCCGCAGCGGGCGATGTCGAGGGCGAGCAGGGTCGGCAGGGCATCGCCCTCGAAGCGCAGCTCGCGATAGGCGGCGTCCTCGATCAGGGTCATGTCGAGGGCCCCCGCGAGGTCGAGCAGGGCGGTCCGCTCGTCCAGGGTCAGGCTCTGGCCAGTCGGGTTGGCGAAGTCGGGGACGAAATAGCCGAGCGGCTGCGGCGCGCGGCCGGCCATCAGGGCCTCGGGATCAAGTCCGTCGGACAGCGCGCCTTCGGGCAGGTCGAGATAGGCCGGCTCATAGGCGTTGAAGGCGCCCAGCGCCCCCAGGTAGGTCGGCCGCGCCACCATTACCGTGTCGCCCCGGCTGAGGAACAGCTTGCCCAGCAGGTCCAGCGCCTGCTGCGAGCCGGCGGTCAGCATGATGTTGTGCTCGCCGCAGGCGACGCCGTCGCGGGCCATGCGGGCGGCGATCCACTGGCGCAGGGGCAGGTAGCCCTCGCTGACCGAATACTGCAGCGCCTGGCGGGCGGTGTCCGGCCGGGCGAACGCCCGGTCGTAGGCGGCCTGGATGCGGTCGGCGGGAAACAGGCCGGGGTCGGGGATGCCGCCGGCGAAGGAGAGGATGTCGGGCTGATCCAGCAGCTTCAGCAGCTCACGAATCTCGCTGGCGTGGACGCGGCTCATGCGATCGCTGAAGCGCGCGGCCCAGTCGGGGGAGGAGGAGGTCATTCTGGGAAGTCCGTATTGGTCGCCGGCGGCTTTTCGGCCGCCCAATGGCCGCGCGCGCGGCCGCTCGCCTGGTCAGTCCAGGGGCGTCATACGGTGAAGGTCGTGCCCAGGTGGTGGCGGAACCGGCGACCGGGCTGGAGCTTGGTCATGAGCAAGGGTTAGCGCGATCGGGGCGGGGAGGGAACTCTCAAAAACGGGATCAGTGGTTATCCCGCGGGAGCCCGTAGGTATCGACGATGCGGTGATACTTCACGGCCGGCTCCAGCACCGCGCCGGTCTCCAGTTCGCCGACCATGCCGCGCTGCATCTCCTGCCACGGCGTCTGCGAGGCCGGATACTTGAACCCGCCCGCCGCCTCGAACGCGGCCCGCCGCTCGGCCAGTTCCGCCTCGGTGACCAGCACGTTGGCCTCTCCGGTGTTGAGGTCGATCCGCACCCGGTCGCCGGTGCGCAACAGGGCGATATTTCCCCCCGTCGCCGCCTCCGGCGAAGCATGCAGGATCGAAGGCGACCCCGATGTGCCGGACTGGCGGCCGTCGCCGATGCAGGCCAGGGCCGAGACCCCCTGTTTGATCAGGTAGGCAGGGGGGCGCATGTTGACCACCTCGGCGGCGCCTGGATAGCCGACCGGTCCGGCCCCCAGCATGACCAGCAGGCTCTGCTCGGTCAGCCCCAGGGCCGGATCGTCGATGCGCTGGTGGTAGTCCTCGGGGCCCTGGAAGACCACGACCGAGCCCTCGAAGGCGTTCAGGTCGTCCGGGTTGGCCAGGTAGCGCTGGCGGAACTCCTCGCTGATGACGCTGAGCTTCATCACCGCCGTCGAGAACAGGTTGCCGGTCAGGATCAGGAAGCCGGCGTCGGCCATCAGCGGGTTGTCGAACGCGCGGATGACGTCCGGCGACTGGCTGTCCCGGCCCCGACAATTGTCGCCGATCGAGCGGCCCGAGACCGTCCTGGCGTCTTCGTGGATCAGCCCCTGCTTCATCAGCTCGCTGACCACCGCCGGCACGCCGCCGGCGTGGTAATAGTCCTCGCCCAGATAGGCCCCGGCCGGCTGCAGGTTGACCAGCAGCGGAACCTTCAGCCCATGCGTCTGCCAATCCTTCAGGGGCACATCGACCCCGACATGGCGCGCCAGGGCGGTGAGGTGGATAGGGGCGTTGGTCGAGCCGCCGATGGCGGAGTTGACGACGATGGCGTTGTGGAAGGCCTCGCGGGTCAGGATGTCGGAGGGCTTGAGGTCCTCGGCCACCATCTCGACGATCCGCTTGCCGGTCTCATAGGCCATCTCCGCCCGCTGGCGGTAGGGGGCGGGAATGGCGGCGCAGCCGGGCAGGGACATGCCGAGCGCCTCGGCCAGGCTGTTCATGGTCGTGGCCGTGCCCATGGTGTTGCAGTAGCCGACCGAGGGGGTGGAGGAGGCGACCAGTTCGATGAAGCCGTCGTAGTCGATCTCGCCGGCCGCCATCATCTGGCGCGCCTTCCAGATGATGGTCCCCGAACCCGTCCGTTCGCCCTTGTGCCAGCCGTTCAGCATCGGCCCGACCGAGAGGGCGATGGCCGGGATGTCGACCGTGGCGGCGGCCATCAAGCAGGCGGGCGTGGTCTTGTCGCAGCCGACCGTCAGCACCACCCCGTCGAGCGGATAGCCGTAGAGGCATTCCACCAGGCCCAGATAGGCGAGGTTGCGGTCCAGCCCCGCCGTCGGCCGCTTGCCGGTCTCCTGGATCGGATGCACCGGGAACTCCATGGCGATGCCGCCGGCCTCCCGGATGCCTTCCCGCAGACGCTCGGCCAGCACAAGGTGGTGGCGGTTGCAGGGGCTGAGATCGGAGCCGGTCTGGGCGATGCCGATGATCGGCTTGCCGGCCTGCAGCTCTTTGCGCGTCAGGCCATAGTTCAGGTAGCGCTCGAGATAGAGCGCCGTCATGTCCGGGTTCTCCGGGTTGTCGAACCAGGCGCGCGAGCGGAGAGGTTTCTTCGTCATTGAGGATCAGTTCCGGCCGCCGTCGACGCCATGGAGGAAGCGGGCTGCGCGGACCACGAAGACGCTTCGGCTTTTATGTGTAATGTCATTTTCGTTTGTAAAAAGATGTCCGGGCTGGGGCAAGTCGGCGCGTCAGGCCGCCGACAGCGCCCCCACCTCCGCCGAGATTAGGCCGGCCGCCCGCCTCAGCCGGCTCAGCGCCTCGGCGGCGTCGCAGGTCGGCGGGGTGCGCTCGATGAAGGGGGTGATCAGGGTGGCGATGATGCCGTCGGTCCCCAGGATCGGCGCCACCAGGTCGGTGACCCCGCGCACGAAGCTGCTCTGGCGTTCGGCATAGCCCTGCGCCCCGGCCGCCTCGGCGGCGGCGACGAACTCGGCCACCGGCTTCCTGCCATGCAGGGGGATGAGCAGCTCGCGCAGCCTGTCGCGGCCGCGCGGGCTGGCGCAGCCGTAGAACAGCAGGCCGGAGGTCGCCTCGATGATGTTGCGCCGATAGCCGATGCGCACTGAATAGCCGAGGTCGCCGGGCGCCTCGATGCGGGAGACGACGACGATCTGCTCGCCGGACGGCACCACCAGATGGCAGGACTGGGTAGTCGCCTCGGCCAGGTCGCGCATCAATGGCAGGGCGGTGTCGACCAGGTTCTTGGCCGGGGCCTGGGCCATGCCCAGCGTGAACAGCCGGTTGGTCAGCCGGTAGCCGTCCGGCGAGGGCTCGATATAGCCGCGGAACTCCAGCACCTGGATCATCCGAAACAGTTCGCTGACCGAACGGCCCAGCATGGTCGACATCTGCGAGGGCGTCAGCGGCTGGCCATGGCGCGACAGCAGCTCCAGGACATCCAGCCCCTTTTCCAAGGCCGGGGCCCGGTATTTGCGGGTGTCTTCGTCCAAGGTGTCCAGCATGCCCGCCTCTCTCATCGGTCACGAGCATATCACCTGTAAAAGCAAATTTTTGAACTTGAAAATGGCGCGGTCAGCTGTCCCAGGCCGGCGCCTGGCAGTTGGCGCGGATGAACTGGTCGTGGGTCGGCATCCGCTCCACCCCATCGCGGATCATCGCCTTGATGTGCTTCAGCCGGGCCTGCAGTTCGTCCATCGGGACGATGTCGGTAATCGGATCGGCCCGTTGCGGGATCACCCCCTGGCCGAGCAGCACCGCCACCCAGCTGGCTTCCTGGAACAGCTCGTCCTCGTATCGGTAGACCCGGCCCCGGCTGCGGAACAGGTCCATCTTCTCCTTCAGGGAATCGGGCACGGTCATGGCGCCGGTCATCCGCCAGAGCGGCTGATCGGTGCGCTCCGTGGCGTGGTAGTGCAGGCAGACGAAGTCGCGCACCCGCTCGAATTCCTTCTGCATCAGCTTGTTGTAGTTATCGATGTCCGGCTGGGCGAAGGCGGTGTCGGGGAAGGTCAGCAACAGCTTGGTGATGCCCGCCTGGATCAGGTGGATGCTGGTCGACTCCAGCGGCTCGATGAAGCCCGAGGCCAGGCCCAGCGACAGGCAGTTCTTGTTCCAGGTCTTCTTCCGCCGGCCGGTGGTGAAGCGCAGGAAGTTGAGGTCGGCCATGGGCTTGCCGTCGAGGTTGCCAAGTAGCCGGGTTCCCGCGTCGTCGTCGCTGATGAACTCGCTGGAATAGACATAGCCGTTGCCGGTGCGGTGCTGCAGCGGAATGCCCCACTGCCAGCCGGCCTCCAGGGCCGTGGCGCGGGTGTAGGGGTGGGGATCGGCGACCCGGGTGCTGGGCACGGCCACGGCCCGGTTGGCCGGCAGCCAGTGGGTCCAGTCCTCATAGCCGGTCTTCAGGGCGCCCTCGATCAGGAGGCCCCGGAAGCCCGAGCAGTCGATGAAGAAGTCGGCCCCCAGCACCTCGCCGTCGTCCAGCCGGATGCTCTCGATAAAGCCGTCCGGCTCGCGCAGGTTGACGTCGACCACCTTGCCTTCCCGCCGGACGACGCCGCTGGCCTCGGCCCGGCCGCGCAGGAATTTGGCATAGAGCGAGGCGTCGAAATGGAAGGCGTAGGTCATCTGCGAGCGCACCGAGCGGGGGTCGGGCTCGGGCATTGCGAAGCGGCCCAGGCGGGCGGCCATGGTGCAGGGGGAATAGTCGCCCAGATCGTCGTCCAGCCCGGCCGCGTTGAGCCGCAGCCAGTACTGGTAGAAACCGGCCGCCCCCATCCGGGTGCCGTACTGGCCGAAGGGGTGGAAATAGCTGTGGCCCTGGCGGGTCCAATTGCGGAACTCGATGCCCAGCTTGAAGGTGGCCTGGGTGGCCTTGATGAACGCCACCTCGTCGACGCCGAGGAGCTTGTTGAACAGGATGATCGGCGGGATGGTCGCCTCGCCGACCCCGACGGTGGCGATGGCGTCGGACTCGACCAGGGTGATCTTCACCTTGCCCTGCAGCACATGGGAGATTGCGGCGGCCGTCATCCAGCCGGCGGTGCCGCCGCCGACGATGACGATGCTCTGGATGGGCGGCGCGATGCTCATGGGGCTCTCGTCCTGGAAGTGGCGGCGGCCTGGGGCCGGTCCGGAAAGAAGCTGCTGTGTGCGGGGACGGAAGCCGCGGCCCGGGCGATCAGGTCGCGCAGTCGCTCAGCCTGATGGGCGACCTCGTCGAGACCCGGCACCTCGACCAGCGGCGTCGCCCGCCGCGGCCAGACGCCAAGGCCGGTGAAGACGGCGGCCCAGCTGTCCTCGCGGAACGATTCGTTCTCCAGCAGGCGGATCTCGCCGCGGGCTTTGAACAGTTCGATCTTCTCGGCCAGGCTGTCGGGCGGCGCGGTCTCGCGGCACTGGCGCCACAGCTCGCCGTCGGTGCGGCCGGCCAGATGGTAGTGCAGGACGATGAAGTCGCGGACCCGCTCGTATTCCTGGGCCGAACCCTTGTTGTAGGCGGCGACCAGCGCCGGGTCGAAGTCGCGGTCGGGGAACAGTTCCAGCAGCCGGCCGATGCCCGACTGGATCAGGTTGATGCTGGTGGATTCCAGCGGCTCGATGAAGCCGCTCGACAGGCCGATGGAGACGACATTGCCCTTCCAGGCCTCGCGCCGCCGCCCCGTGGTGAAGCGCAGGGGATTGGGATCGGTCAGCGGCGGCCCGACCATGCCGAGCAGGTCGTCCAGCGCCTCCTGGTCGCTGGTGAAGGCGCTCGAGTAGACATAGCCACCGCCAATCCGGTGCTGCAGCGGGATACGCCATTGCCAGCCGGCCTTGCGGGCGGTGGCGCGGGTGCAGGGCTCGGGCGGGCCGGACAGCGGGTAGGTGAGGGCGACGGCGCGGTCGCAGGGCAGCCAGCGGGTCCAGTCCTCGTAGCCGGCCTGCATGACCCCTTCGATCAGCAGGCCCCGGAAGCCGGAGCAGTCGATGAAGAGGTCGCCCTCGATGAGGCTGCCATCGTCCAGCGTCACGCCGGTGATCAGGCCGCTCTCCGGATCGCGCGGGCAGTCGACAATCCGGCCTTCCCGCCGCACGACGCCCAAACCCTCGGCCAGCACCCGCAGCCGTCTGGCGAACAGGCCGGCGTCGAACTGGTAGGCGTAGGAATAGGAGGACAGCACCGATCGCGGATCGGCGACCGGCGGAGCGAAGCGGTTCTGGCGGAACAGGATGGTCGGCAGCGACCAGGGCTCCATCGTCTCGATGCGGCCCTCCGCATGCAGACGAAAGAGGTACTGCCGCCAGGCCTGGCCGCGAACCATCGGGCCATAGTCGCCAAAGCCGTGGAAATAGTTCGAGCCCGGACCGGACCAGTCGTGGAAGTCGACCCCCAGCTTGGCCGTGGCCTTGGTGGCGCGCACGAACTCCGCCTCGTCGAGGCCGACGGTGGCATTGAACTGGCGAATCGGCGGGATGGTCGCCTCCCCGACCCCGACCGTGGCGATGGCGTCCGATTCGACCAGGGTGATCGGCAGAGTGAGGCCGGCGGGCCCGCTGAAGGCGCGCGCCAGGGCGCTGGCGGTCATCCAGCCCGCCGTTCCGCCGCCGACGATGACGACGCGCCGCAGCGCCCGCTCTTGAGCCATTCCCCGTTCTTCCTCCCGGCCGGCGTGTCCCGCCGGTCCCAGCATGCCACCGTGCGACCGTTAAGCGAACGGCGCTCTGTGGCTTTGGAACCACCCTGCCCGAGGGTTTATGGTAGCGCTACCAAAAATAACTTTTCATTCCGTGAAAACTTATGCATCGTTGAAAAATCGGCGGCGGCTTCTGACGCGCCGGTCAAAATAAATTGGGAGAACATGTCGCCAGACGATCGCTCACAGGAGCGGCGCGGCGATCCAGGGGGAAGGAAGGGACTCATGTCTCAGAGGAATAACGCCCAGCGCGCCGCCCTGCTTTGCGGGGTCTCCTTGTTCACGCTGGGGGCTCTGGCGATGCCGTCCCTGGCTCTGGCGCAGGACGCGCCTGTCGCCACCGCCGACGATGCGACCGACGTCGACGAGGTGCTGATCACCGGTATCCGCGCCAGCCTGAAGACCGCCCAGGACCAGAAGCGGGATTCCGAAGTCATCGTCGACTCGGTGACCGCCGTCGACATCGGCGCCCTGCCGGACCGCTCGGTGTCCGAGGCCCTGCAGCGCATTCCCGGTGTCACCCTGCAACGCACCAACGCCGCCCGCGACCCCGCCCGTCTGGCGGCCGAAGGCGGCGGCGTCTTCGTGCGCGGCCTGTCCTGGGTCCGCAGCGAGACCAACGGCCGCGACATCTTCTCGGCCTCCTCCGGCCGCGGCCTGAGCTTCGAGGACGTCTCGGCCGACCTGCTGGCCGGCGTCGACGTCTACAAGAACGTGGCGGCCAACATGATCGAGGGCGGCATCGCCGGCACGGTCAACCTGCGCACCCGAACCCCGTTCGACTCCCAGGACGGCCTGGTCGCCTTCAACGGCGACTACAATTACGGCGACCTGTCGGAAAAGGGCTTCTGGTCGGGCAGCCTCCTGGCCAGCGACCGCTGGGACACCCCGATCGGCGAGATCGGCTTCCTGGCCAACGTCAGCATCTCCAACGTCGGCAACACCACCAACTCCATCTCGGTCGATCGCTATGACCCGGTGGTGCTGAACGCCGGCAACGTGCCGACCGACGGCTCCGCCGCCGCCGGCGACACCGTCTACATCCCCAAGTATCTCGGCTGGCGGACCATCGAGTGGGAGCAGAAGCGCAACGCCGTGGCCTTCGCCCTGCAGTGGGCGCCGAACGACCAGTGGCAGGTCACCCTCCAGGGCCTGGGCTCGGAGGCCAAGGCCTACAACGTCGAATATGCGCTGGGCACCGAGAGCGTCCTCAGCCCGAACGGCACCTACAGCTATAACGGCGACGACGTCTTCGTCGGCGGCTCGGTGTTCGACGCCAACTACAATACCGACACGCGCATCGGCGACGACAC
>SDZP01000086.1 GCA_004144935.1 Caulobacteraceae bacterium
GTTCAGAGCGTCGTCGAGCGCCGCAATACGATTCCGATCCTGTCCAACGTGCTGCTGTCGGCCGACCGCGAGCAGGTCAGCTTCTCGGCCACCGACCTGGACATGGAGATCGTCGACGAGGGCGCGGCCCATGTCGACGTGCCCGGCCAGATCACCGCCCCGGCCCATACCCTGTACGAGATCGTCCGCAAGTTGCCGGACGGCGCCGATGTCTCGCTGAGCTATTCAGGCGACGACCCGCGCCTGCTGATCAGCGCCGGCCGCTCGAAGTTCAACCTCCCGGTGCTGCCGGCCGGCGACTTCCCGGTGATGAGCGCCGACGGCCTGTCGGCCCATATCCAGGTCGACGCCAATGAGCTGATCCGGCTGATCGACAAGACCCGCTTCGCCATCTCGACCGAAGAGACCCGCTACTACCTGAACGGCCTCTACGTCCACACGGTGATGGACGGCGGCGAGGCCAAGCTGCGCGCCGTCGCCACCGACGGCCACCGCCTGGCCCTGGCCGAGATGCCAGCCCCCGAGGGCAGCGCGGGCCAGCCGGGGGTGATCATCCCGCGCAAGACCATCAACGAGGCCCGCCGCCTGCTGGAAGACGCCGGCGAGAGCGTCGGCTTCCAGGTCAGCGCCCAGAAGGTGCGGTTCGAGTTCGCCGGGGCTTCGGCCCTGACCAGCAAGGTCATCGACGGCTCCTTCCCCGATTACATGCGGGTCATCCCGCGCGACAACCAGAAGATCATGACCGTCGACGCCAGCCTGTTCGCCAAGGCGGTCGACCGGGTGGCGACCATCTCGGCCGAGAAGAGCCGGTCGGTGAAGCTGGCCATCGAGACCGGCCGCATGACCCTGACGGTGCGCAACATGGAGGCCGGCCAGGGCGTCGAGGAACTGGAAATCGACTACGACGGCGAGCCCTTCGAGATCGGCTTCAACGCCCGCTACCTGCTGGACGTGGCCGGCCAGATCAACGGCGAGACGGCGGAGTTCCGCTTCGCCGACCCGGCCAGTCCGACCCTGGTGCTGGACCCGACCGATGCGGGCGTGAAGTACGTCCTGATGCCTCTGCGGGTGTAACCTGTGGAACGGCAGGGCGCCCGCATCGTCGAGTCCCCGTTCGACCCGGCGGCCGAGGTGCGTGCGCGTAGCAGCAGTAGCCTCTACTGGCTGGAGCGGGCCGCGCTGATGCTCCTGTTCGTGGCGGTCAGTGTCATCCTACAGCGCTTGCTGCCCGGTGACCCGTCCTGGTGGGTGAAGGTCCTTCCCGGCCTTGCCATGGCAGTGGTCTGGGGCAGGCTCGATGAGACGGTTCGGATCCGGTACGGCCGCCAGCAGCGGGAAGAGGAAGTTGAGGCCGAGGCGGAGGTCAAGGATCTGGCCGAGGTGCGCGCCGGCAGGATGCATTTCGGTCCGGTCGTCACCTAGGCGAACGCGCCGCTGCCGGCCTTGTTGCGCGTCCGCGTCGTTCCAGTTTGTCGTCAAACGCGCTGGAGCCGCCGATGATCGCGCTTGCCTTCGCCCTGACCCTCGCCGCCGCCGAGCCCACCCTGGCCGGCGACTGGACGGTCGACCTCTCCGCCAAGCCGGACGAGCCCTACACCAAGCCGATGACCCTGACGCTCAACGCCGACGGGACAGTGACGGGCAGCTTCTACGAAAGCGACATCCAGGCTGGGCGGTGGAAGACCTCGCGCGGCCGGACCTGCGCAAGTTTCCGGACAACGGACGGCATTGGCCCCTATCACACCGCCGTCTGCCTGGTCGGCGACAAGGCGGTCGGCCAGACCTGGGCCGAGCATCGCAGTTTCCTCTTCAACTGGAACGCCGTGCGCCGCTGAGCGAACTGTCCTAAAGACGGGCGGTTATCTTACCGGACCGCCTTGCCCCCTTCCGCCCTCACCAGCCTGACCCTGACCAACTTCCGCTCCTACGAGCACGGGAGCCTGGAGCCGCATGGGCGGTCGGTCTGGCTGGCCGGGCCGAACGGGGCGGGAAAGACCAACCTGCTGGAGGCCATCTCGCTTCTCAGCCCCGGCAAGGGCCTGCGCGGGGTGGGCCTGGCCGAGGTCGGGCGGCGGATGCCGGGCGAGGCGGTCGGGCGGGCCTGGGCGGTGGCCGCCAGGGTTTCAGACGGCGACGACGCGGTGCAGTTGGGCACCGGCACCGAGATCGCCGGCTCCTCGCGGCGCCTGACGCGGGTCGAGGGCACGACCGTGCCGCCGGGCCGGCTGACCGATCACATCCGCCCCGTCTGGCTGACCCCGGCTCAGGACCGACTGTTCCTCGAGGCGGCCGGCGACCGGCGCCGGTTCTTCGACCGGCTGGTGTTCGCCGCCGAACCGCTGCACGCGGCTCATGCCACCGCCTACGACAAGGCCCTGCGCGAGCGCATGCGGCTACTGACCAACGATGCCGCCGCGCCCGATCCCCTCTGGCTGACCGCGCTGGAAGCCCGCATGGCCGAGCATGGCGCCGCCCTCAGCAGCGCCCGGGCACGCACCCTGGCCGCCCTGCAGGCCGAGATCGACAGTCGCACCGACCGACCCTTCCCGAGGGCCCGGCTGGCCCTCACCGGCGAGTGGGAGGCGCTGGCCGGTCAGGGCGTCGAAGAGGGCGAGATCGCCGCCCGCCTGATCCCGGCCCTGGCCGCATCCAGGCCCCGCGACGCTTCGGCCGGACGCGGCCTGACAGGCCCCCACCGGGGGGACTTGAGCGTCGTCCACGCCGAAAAGGACCGCCCGGCCGCCGAATGCTCCACCGGAGAGCAGAAAGCTTTGATTCTGAACCTGGTTTTGGCCCAGGCGGCGCGACTTTCCGCTGCCGTTTCCGGCCCGAATCCTGTATTGTTGCTGGACGAAGTCGCCGCCCACCTGGACCCGTTTCGACGGGCCGCCCTGGCGGACGAAATCGCGGCGCTGGGTCTGCAGGTTTTTCTCACCGGCACGGACGCTTCGCTGTTCGACCCCTTCAAAGGTCGGGCCCTGGGACTCCGCGTGGAGCCGACCGGCCTGACCGTTCTGGACGACTGAATGACCGACGAAACCACTGGCGATGTCCCGGAGATCAATCCGGACAAGACCCCCCTTGCCCAGCAGACCGCCGAAGAGGGCGCCGCTGCCTACGGTTCCGATTCCATCAAGGTTCTCAAGGGCCTGGACGCGGTGCGCAAGCGCCCCGGCATGTACATCGGCGACACCGACGACGGATCGGGCCTGCACCACATGGTCTACGAGGTGGTCGACAACGCCATCGACGAGGCCCTGGCCGGCTGGGCGACGCGGGTCGAGGTGATCCTCAACGCCGACGGCTCGGCGACGGTCAGTGACGACGGCCGCGGCATCCCCGTCGACATCCACGAGGGCGAGGGCGTCTCGGCGGCCGAGGTCATCATGACCCAGCTGCACGCCGGCGGGAAGTTCGACCAGAACAGCTACAAGGTCTCCGGCGGCCTGCACGGCGTCGGCGTTTCGGTCGTCAACGCGCTCAGCGACTACCTGCTGCTGAAGATCCACCGTAACGGCAAGCAGCACGAGATGCGTTTCGAGCGCGGCGATGCGGTGACCTCGCTGGCCATCACCGGCGACAGCCCGCTGCGCGAGAACGGCGAGCCGTTGACCGGCACCATCGTCACCTTCTTCCCGTCGCTGTCGACGTTCAGCCACATCAATTTCGAGCGCAAGACGCTGGAGCACCGCCTGCGCGAGCTGGCCTTCCTCAACAGCGGCGTGACCATCTACTTCCGCGACCTGCGCGACGCCGAGCCTTACGAAGAGATCATGCACTACGAGGGCGGCATCGAAGCCTTCGTGCGCCACCTCGACAAGGCCAAGACGCCGCTGGTCAAGACGCCGATGGTCATCAGGGGCCAGCGCGAGAAGGTCCAGGTCGACCTGGCCCTGTGGTGGAACGACAGCTACCACGAGACCATGCTGTGCTTCACCAACAACATCCCGCAGCGGGATGGGGGCACCCACCTGGCCGCCTTCCGCGCGGCCCTGACCCGGGTGGTCGGCAACTACATCGAGAGCTCCGGCATGGCCAAGAAGGAGAAGGTCTCGGTGACCGGCGAGGACGCCCGCGAGGGCCTGACCTGCGTCCTGTCGGTCAAGGTGCCGGATCCGAAGTTCTCCAGCCAGACCAAGGACAAGCTGGTCTCCTCCGAGGTGCGCCCGGCCGTCGAGGGCCTGGTGCAGGAAGGCCTGTCGACCTGGTTCGAGGAGCATCCGGTCGAGGCCCGCATCCTGGTCGGCAAGGTGGTCGAGGCCGCCGCCGCCCGAGAGGCCGCCCGCAAGGCCCGGGAACTGACCCGTCGCAAGAGCGCCCTCGACATCACCAACCTGCCCGGCAAGCTGGCCGACTGTCAGGAGCGCGATCCGGCCAAGTCCGAACTGTTCCTGGTCGAGGGCGACAGCGCCGGCGGCTCGGCCAAACAGGCCCGCAACCGCGAGAACCAGGCCGTTCTGCCGCTGCGGGGCAAGATCCTCAACGTCGAGCGGGCGCGGTTCGACCGCATGCTGGGCTCCGACCAGGTCGGCACCCTGATCACCGCCCTCGGGGCCGGGATCGGCCGCGACGACTTCAACATCGAAAAGATGCGCTACCACCGCATCGTCATCATGACCGACGCCGACGTCGACGGCGCCCACATCCGCACGCTCCTGCTGACCTTCTTCTACCGGCAGATGCCGGAGGTGATCGAGCGCGGCTACCTCTACATCGCCCAGCCGCCGCTCTACAAAGCTTCCAAGGGGCGGTCGTCGCGGTATCTGAAGGACGACACCGAGATGGAGATCTTCCTGATCGACGAGGGCGTCGACGGGGCGGAACTCGATCTCGCCAGCGGCGAGCGGATGACCGGCCAGGACCTGCTGGCGCTGGTGCAGACCGCGCGCGGGGCCCGGGCCAACATCGAGCGGCTGTCGGCCCGCGCGCCGGCCACGGCGATCGAACAGGCGGCCCTGGCCGGGTTGTTCGGCGAGGACGCCGATATCGCCAAGGCCGCCGCCCGCCTCGACCTCTACGCCGAGGAGGGCGACGGTCCCTGGAGCGGCGAGCCGGCGGTCGGCGGCGGCTATACCTTCAGCCGCATGAAGCGCGGCGTCTCCGAAAAGGTCGTCCTCGACGACCAGACCCTGCATGCCGCCGACGCCCGGCGCCTGGCCGAACGCGCCGTGGCCCTGGCAGACACCTTTTCGGCCCCGGCCGTGTTCCGCCGCAAGGACAAGAGCCAGACCGTGCGCGGCCCGCTCGACCTGATGAACGCGGTGATGGAGGCGGGCCGCCGCGGCCTGACCATCCAGCGCTACAAGGGCCTCGGCGAGATGAACCCCGAACAGCTGTGGGAAACGACGCTGGACTCGGAGGCGCGCACCCTGCTGCAGGTGAAGGTCAACCACGCCGACGACGCCGACGACATGTTCAGCCGGCTGATGGGTGATCTGGTCGAGCCCCGCCGGGAGTTCATCCAGGCGAACGCCCTGGACGCCGAGGTGGATACCTAGGCGGAGACCTCGTGTCCTCAGGGAAGCCTACTCCGCCAGCACCACCGCCAGGACCGCCTCGCCGTATCGCTCCAGCTTGCCTTCGCCGACCCCGCTGACGGCCGCCAGAACCGTCATGCTGCCTGGCCGTCGGGCCGCGATCTCGGCCAGGGTCGCATCGTGGAAGATCACGTAAGGCGGCACATGCTGCCGCTGGGCCTCGTCGCGGCGCCAGGTGCGCAGCCGCTCGAACAGGACCCCGTCCTCGCCCGACAGCGTCGCCAGAACATCCTTGCGCCCCTTGCTCGACCGGCCCTTGCCGGCCGCCGCCGCGCGGGTGGAATCCTTGCGGATCTGCACGGAGCGCTCCGATTTCCAGACCGCCCGCACGCCATCGATGTCCCCCAGCCCGATCAGCGGCCGACCGTCGTTGGGGTCTTCCTTCAGAAGGCCTTCGAACAGCAGCTGGTCGATCAGGTCGCGCCAGGCGTGCTGGTTCAGCTCCGTGCCGATGCCCCAGGTCGAGAGCGCCGTCTCCCAGTCGGCGACCTCCTTGGTCTTGCCCAGGAGATGGTCGACCAGGCGTCCGCGACCGAACCGGCCGCCCAGCCGGTGGGTCGCGGCCAGCGCCTTTTGCGCGGCTTCGGTGACATCGGTGGCTTCCGGCGGCGCCAGGCACAGGTCACACTGGCCGCAGGGTGTCGCCCCCTCCTCGCCGAAGTAGCGGCGCACGGCGACGGCGCGGCAGGTCATGCCCTCCAGCATGGCGTAGAACTGGCGCACCTTGCGGCCCTGCACCTGCTTGACCTCCGGAGCCATGTCGCGGCTTTCCAGCCGACGGAAGGCCCAGGCCATGTCGGCGCTGGAGTAGAGGGTGATGCCGTCGGCCGGCTGGCCGTCACGGCCGGCCCGGCCAATCTCCTGCCAGTAGGCCTCGATGCTGGCCGGCGGATCGGCGTGGATCACGTAGCGGACGTCCGGCTTGTCGATGCCCATGCCAAAGGCGATGGTCGCCACCATCACCGCCGCGTCGGCCTCGAGGAACTCCTCCAGCCGTCGGCCGCGCAACTCCTTCTCCAGCCCCGCATGATAGGCGATGGCCGGGGCGCCGGCCTCGCGCAGCTTGCCGGCCAGTTCGTCGGCCCCGTCGCGGCTGCCGACATAGACGACGCCGGACTTGCCCGGCCGCTGGGCGACCAGCTCCAGCACCCGCTTGTGGCCGGTCCCGACCTTTCGTTCGCCGTTCAGGGCCAGTTCGGGCCGGGCGAAGCTGTCGACGAACTCGGCGGCGTCCTGCAGGCTCAGCTGGTTGCGGATGTCCTCACGCGTTCGGGCGTCGGCGGTGGCGGTCACCGCGATGCGCGGCACGCCGGGGAAGCGCTCGGCGAGGCGCCCCAGCAGGCGATAGTCGGGCCGGAAGTCATGCCCCCACTGGCTGACGCAGTGGGCCTCGTCGATGGCGATCAGCGACAGGGGCAGGCGGGCGAGCCGCTCCAGCAGCCCGCCCGATGACAGGCCTTCGGGCGAGACATAGAGGATGTCCAGTTCGCCCCGGTCGATGCTCTCCCAGATCTCCTGGCGCTCGAACTGGGGAATGTTGGAATCCAGGCGCGCCGCCGCCACGCCGGACTGGCGCAGGGACGCGACCTGGTCGCTCATCAGGGCGATCAGCGGCGAGATGACGAGGCCCAGGCCCGGCCGGATCATCGCCGGGATCTGGTAGCAGACGCTCTTGCCGCCGCCGGTCGGCAGCACGGCGACGACGTTGCGGCCTTCCAGCACCTCCTGGATGACGTCCGACTGCAGGCCCCGGAATTCGGCATGGCCGAAGACCCGGCGCAGCGTCTCGCGGGCGGTGTCGAGGGTGGGAGAATCGGTCACCAGCGCCTTATGCCACGCGCTGGCCGATCGGGCAGGGGAAAGGATCGTGCTGTGCGGCATCTGACGAGTTGGCCCGGGACGTTGAACGATGTTCGATATTTGTTCCGACTGCAAGTGGTTGGGTCAAGCCGTGGATTGGGCGTAGGATCGCCGCATGGCCGCCGCCCTCTACATGGACGCCGTGATCGCCCCCAATCGCTCGATGGGCGGGGTTGGATTCAAGGTGGTGGTCGGCGTGCTGGCCGCGATGGCCGCCTTGATCAGCCTGTTCTTCTTCGCCATCGGCGGCCTGGCCGGCGCCTCTGTTCCTGGGACTGGATGTGGTCCTCGTCTACATCGCGCTCAAGGCCAGCAACCGGGCGCTCAACCGCCGTGAGCGGCTGCGGGTCAGCGCCGAGACGGTCGAGGTCATCGAAGAGGTCGAAGGAGCCAGCCGCACGGTCTGGTCCTCGCCGACGGCCTTCACGACGGTCGATCTTGAGGCGCTTGGCGAGCACGAGATGCGGGTGAGGCTGCGCCTGTCGGGCCGGCGCCACAGCGTCGGCAAGGCGCTAAGCCCGCCCGAGCGGGAATCCCTGGCCGAGGCGCTGCGCGAGGCCATTCGCCTGGCGCGCCAGGAGCGCCACCTGCCGGCCTGACGTTAGCGGAATCGTTACCGCTAACTGCTCAAATCGGGGAATGCACAATCTGCAGGTATTCCCATGTCCAGTCTCAGCTCGTCCAGTCGCTCTCTGCACCGGCTCATCTACTGCAGCCGCAGCCTCCTGAAGCCGGAGGGTTTCGCCGAGGCCGTCGAGGCGATCATCCGCACATCGATCCGCAACAACCGCCGGGACAATGTTTCCGGCCTGCTCTTCTGCCACGCCGGCTGGTTCCTGCAGGCCCTGGAAGGGTCCTCCCTGGCGGTGCAGACGGCGCTCGGCCGGATCGGTTCCGACCCGAGGCATGAGGCGGTCAAGGTGCTCGGGGCAGGACCGGCGGAGACGCGCCTGTTCCGGGAGTGGGACATGTGCGCCCGCACCCTCAGCATGGTCGACGACGAGGTCGCCAACACCCTGGAGCGGCGGGGTCCCTTCGATCCTGGCCTGTTGAGCGCGGCCTCGGCGACCCGCCTGCTGAGCACCGTGCGCGACGTGCGGGCGGACGCCGCCCTGCGCATCGTCGCCTAGGGCCGCGCCCGCGGGCCAGCGATCTAGAGGATGAAGCGGCTGAGGTCGGCGTCGGCGGCCAGCGCCCCGACCCGGTCCTTCACATAGGCGCCGTCGACCGTCACCGCCCCGTCGGAGCTGTCGCCGGCGGTGAAGCTGATCTCCTCGACCACCTTCTCCATGACGGTCTGCAGGCGGCGGGCGCCGATGTTCTCAACGCTGCCGTTCACCGCCACGGCGGCGTCGGCGATGGCATCGATGGCTTCCTCGGTGAAGGTCAGGGTGACGCCCTCGGTGGCGATCAGCGCCTGCTGCTGGACGACCAGATTGGCCTCCGGCTCGGTCAGGATGCGGCGCATGTCGTCGCGGCTCAGCGCCTTAAGCTCGACCCGGATCGGCAGCCGGCCCTGCAGCTCGGGCAGCAGGTCCGACGGCTTGGCGACATGGAAGGCGCCCGAGGCGATGAACAGGATGTGGTCAGTCTTCACTGGTCCGTACTTGGTCGAGACGGTAGTGCCCTCGATCAGCGGCAGCAGGTCGCGCTGCACGCCTTCGCGGCTGACATCGGCCCCGGCGCGGTCCTGACGGCTGGCCACCTTGTCGATCTCGTCGAGGAAGACGATGCCGCTGTTCTCGGCCAGTTCGAGGGCCTCCTGCGTCAGCGCCTCCTGGTCGACCAGCTTGTCGCTCTCCTCGGCCAGTAGGGGCGCGTAGGCTCCGGCGACGGTGGTCTTGTGGGTGCGGGTGCGGCCGCCCATGGCCTTGCCGAACATCTCGCCGAGATTGAGCATGCCGACCGAGCCGCCGGGCATGCCGGGGATGTCCATGCCCTGGAACGGGCTGGCGCTGTCGGCCAGCTGCAGTTCGACCTCGGTGTCGTTCAGCTCGCCGTTGCGCAGCTTCTTGCGGAAGCTCTCCCGGGCGGCGGTGCTGCCCGGGCCGGTCAGGGCGTCAAGGATGCGCTCCTCGGCGGCGGCTTCCGCCTTTGCCTTGACGGCCGCGCGGCGCTTGTCCCGAACCATGGCGATGGCGGACTCGACGAGGTCGCGGATGATCTGGTCGACATCGCGGCCGACATAGCCGACCTCCGTGAACTTGGTGGCCTCGACCTTCAGAAACGGCGCCTGGGCCAGCTTGGCCAGGCGGCGGGCGATCTCGGTCTTGCCGACCCCGGTGGGGCCGATCATCAGGATGTTCTTGGGGGTGATCTCGTCGCGCAGGGCCTCGGGCGTGCGCCGGCGGCGCCAGCGGTTGCGCAGGGCGATGGCGACGGCGCGCTTGGCCTCGGCGTGGCCGACGACGAAGCGGTCCAGTTCGGAAACGATCTCGCGGGGAGAAAACTCGGTCACTTAGGGGTGGGCTCCTGGGTCGGGTCGAAGCACGCACATAGGCACTGCCGCCCGCGAGTTCACCCCTTCTTGCGCGGCGGCGCCGGCAGGATCTGGTCGAAGACCAGCTTCCAGGCGTCGGTCCGGTATTGCCAGACCCGGACATAGTGGCCTCGGAACGCCTTGCCAGCGATCGTCCAGTCGGCGTCGCCGTAGGTCCAGGCCAGGTCGCCGCCGCTGGAGGCGCTGCCGCCAAGCGGCTTGAAGGTGACCTTTCTCCCCCGTCCGGCCAGTTCCTCGCGGAAGCTGGAGCAGCCCTGGGCCGGCGGGGCGGGGCTGCCCTGCACCCGGGCCTCGCAGACCAGCACCGCCAGGTAGGCGGGGACCAGGTCTTCCGCGGCGGCGGTGTTGAGCGCCTCGTCGGCGGCCTGGGCGGAGGCGAAGGCGGTGGCCTCGTCGCCGGCCGAGGTGGTTGCGACCATCAGGTATCCCGGCGTGCCGCCCGGTCCCGGCGCGTCCTTGGCGCTGCTGCTGGGGCCGCCGTCGTAGAGCCACTTCCAGCCGCCGTCGGCCTGCTTCTTCCAGATGGTGAAGTAGTGGCCGCGCCTTGTTCCATCCAGCGCATAGGGTCCGGTGGTGAAGCCGAGATCGCCGCTGGCCGAGATGCCAGCCCAGATCGGCCACCATTCCAACTTCGGGCCAGGCTTGTCGGACTGGGCCGAGACCGCCTCGCGGGCGTTGACCGGGTCGGGCTGGAAGACCACGGCGTCGTCGGCCATGTGCTTCAGGAAGCTCTGCTTGATCCCGAGCGCCAGGCCGTCGGCGGCGAAGGCGCGCTCGGCGGCGACCACGGGGGCGGGGGTTAGCGGCGCGGGAACCTTGGCCTTCCGGGCCGCCGCGGCGGCCGGCAGGGCGAGGCCGAGCGCGAGGCTGGCGGCGAGAAGACAGCGCATCACGGGCGGGATTCTGATCATGCCGTCACCCTACACCGTCGATTTCGCCTTTTCATGGGCGCCCGCGCCAGGCCGCTACAGGCCGAAGCGGGCGGGCTCAGCCTTGATCAGCGCTTCCAGCCTGGGCATTCCCGCCTTGAGGCCGCCCGCCTCTCCACAGCGCCTGTGCCGCCACTTCCGGCGGCAGCGGTGCGGGCTGCTCGGGCAAAATTTCGGATACCGGCCGGCGCCAGAAAGTGAGAAGGGACATAACCCTGCTGAGCGGCCGGCGGAAGGACTGCACGCGGTAAAACGGAGTGAGGATCTCCTGGACTGGCTGCAGCCC
>SDZP01000087.1 GCA_004144935.1 Caulobacteraceae bacterium
GGCGAACTCCTGCTCGCCGATGCAGAAGGAGATCATCTCACGGCGGTCAAAGTTCGCCAGGGAAAGGGGTTCGGTCATGATTTACTCCGCGGCGATGAGAAGGGGTTCGACGGGACGGGCCGGCTCGCGGCGAACCGCCACAAGCGCGTCGACGTCGACGATGAGGGCGACGCGGCCGTCACCCAGGATGGTGGCCGCGGCGATGCCCTCGACCTGACGGTAGTTGGCCTCGAGCGACTTGATGACGACCTGGCGCTGGCCCTGGATGGCGTCGGCGACCAGCGCCGAACGGCTGCCGTCCTCGCCTTCGACCAGCAGGACGACGCCTTCGTTCGGCGCCGTCGCCTGGTCGCGAAAGCCCAGGACGGTGCCGATGTCGACCAGACGCACGAAGGTGTCGCGCACGGCCAGCACGGCCCCTTGGGACCCCAGGGCATGGACCTCGTCCTGCCTTGGCCGCAGGCTCTCGATGATGGCGGTCAACGGGATGACCAAGGTCTGGCCGGCCACGTCCACCACCATCCCGTCCAGCACCGCCAAAGTCAGCGGCAGGCTAAGGGTGAAGGTTGAGCCGGAGCCCGGTATCGAGGCGATCGAGATGCGGCCGCCCAGGGCCTGGACACTGCGGCGGACCACATCCATCCCGACCCCCCGGCCGGAGATGTCCGACACCACGCCGGCGGTTGAGAAGCCGGGCAGGAAGATCAGGTTGTCGGTCTCCTCGTCGGTCAACTGGGCGTCGGCGGCGAGCAGGCCCTTGTCGATGGCGATCTGGCGGACCCGGGGCCGGTTGATGCCCTTGCCGTCGTCCTGGACCTCGATGACGATCCGGCCGCCGCGGTGCAGCGCCGCCAGCCGGACGGTGCCCTCCGCCGGCTTGCCGGCGGCGATGCGGTCCTCCGGTGACTCCAGGCCATGGTCGATGGCGTTGCGGAGCATGTGGGTGATCGGCTCGGCCAGGCGCTCGATGACGGTCTTGTCGACCTCGGTGCCCTCGCCCTCCATGACCAGACGCGCCTGCTTGCGGGTCTGGGTGGCCACTTCGCGCAGCAGGCGGGGCATCCTCTGGAACACCGACTTCACCGGCTGGGCGCGGATGGCCATGACGCTGTCCTGGATGCCGCGGGTGAGCTGCTCCAGCTCGTCCAGGCCCATGGAGACGTCGGAGGACGGCGCGAAGCCGTGCGCCGAGACCCGCTGGGCCAGCATGGCCTGGTTGATGACCAGTTCGCCGACCAGATCGATGAGCCGGTCGATGCGCTCGGGATCGACGCGGATGGTGGCTTGCACGGGCGCCTGTTCGGCGGCGGCGGTGGCCTGGCGTTGTGGCGTGGCCGGGGCGATGGGCGCGACGGCGGCGGTTGCGACGGCGGGCTCGCTGGCGGCGGCCGGCAAGGGGAGGGGGATGGCCGCGGCCGACTCCGGCTCGGCCGTGGCCAGGGCGATCAATCGGGCGATATCCAGATCGCCGGCCGCGTCGCCCGGGCTCGCCGGTTCGACGGCATCGACCGACACGGACAGATCACAGTCGCCGTCGACGAATTCGAAGGCCTCGCGGATAGCCTGTTCGTCCTCGCTCGTCGTCAGCCGCAGGGTCCAGGTGAGATAGGCCCCCTCGGGATCGAGCACGTCGAGATTGGGTATGGCGCTATCGTCCAGGTGGGGCTCCACCGGCCCCAGTCTCGCCAACTCCCGCAGCAGCAGGCCCGCCTCGTTGGCCTTGGCGTACAGCGAGGGCGACGGCTTGAAGGTGACGGTCCAGACTTTGGGCGGAGCGGCGACCGGCTCCGGCTCCAGACTGATCATCTGGATGGTCATCGGCGTAAAGCCGAAGTCCATGTCGTCGTTGGGCTCGGCGGTGTCGGTCGGAGTCGGCTCGCTGGTGTCGGCGCCGGCGGACGGCTCTCCGGCGATCCAGGATTCCAGTTCGGCGACCATGGCCGCCGTCGCGGCCTCGTCGGGCGAGCCGCCGCCCCGGGCCGCCGTGACCTGATCGGCCAGGACGTCGGCGGCGCGCAACAGGACGCGGACGAGTTCAAGTCCAGCGGCCATCCTGCCGGCCCTGACGGCGTCCATCAGGGTCTCGAAGACGTGGGCGTAGCGCACCAAGGCGTCGAGCCCGAAGGCGCCGGCGCCGCCCTTGACCGAATGCACGGCGCGGAACACCGAATTGACCGTCTCCGCGTCGCCCGCCCCGTCCTGCAACGTCAGCAGGCCCGCTTCAAGGTCGCCCAGGAGCTCATCGCATTCCTGGAAGAAGGTGACCTTGATTTCCTCGAGCTCGTCCATGGCGTCAGGCCGCCACGCGACGGATGGCTTCGATCAGCTTGTCGGGATGAAACGGCTTGACGATCCAACCGGTGGCCCCGGCCCTACGGGCGCGGTCCTTCTTGGCCGGATCGCTTTCGGTGGTCAGCACCAGGATGGGCGTGGCGCGGTAGGCGCTGTCCTCCCGGACCCGCTCGATGAAGCCGAAGCCGTCGAGTTTGGGCATGTTGATGTCGGTGATGATGACATCGGCCCCGCTCTCGCTGAGCACCTCCAGGCCGTGTTCGCCATCGACCGCGGCGACCACGTTGAAGCCGGCCTTGACCAAGGCCATGCGGAGCATGTCGCGCATGGTCCGGGAGTCGTCGACTGTAAGGATATTCATTGCGCGTCCATCTCTTCCAGTCGCGACTCATCGAGCCGGGTGTCGGCGCCGAACAGGCGCAGGGCTTCGGTGAACGCCTCGGATCGGGGCGTCACCTGCAGGGGAAATCCGTCGTCGCCCCAGGTTCTGTGGGCGGAGAGCAGGACCTGGAGGCAGAGGCCGCCCAGCCGCTCGACCCCGGAGGCGTCGATCTCCACCGCCCGGCCCCGTCGGGCCAGGAGGGCCGTCTGAAGCGGAGTAGCGGCCTTCAGGTCGAGCACGGGCTCGAGCCGCAGGGCGTCGGTCATGGTCAGAATTCCTCCCAGCCGTCCTGGGCCGGCCGGGCGGCGGCCTTGCCGCCGAAGCTGGCCGCGACCTTGCGGTGCAGCTCGCGGGCGGGTGACGCTACGGGAGCCGACTGGCGGGTCGCCCGCTTGGGGGCAGAGTGCTGGACCGGCGTGTCGCCGACCTGGAAGCGCGACACCAGGCGGGACATCTCCTGAGCCTCCTGGGCCAGGGAGTGGCTGGCGGCGGTGGATTCCTCGACCATGGCGGCGTTCTGCTGGACGACCTGGTCCATCTGGTTGACGGCGGTGTTGACCTCGTTGAGGCCGGTCGCCTGTTCTTGGGCCGAGGAGGAGATCTCCGAGACCAGGGCGTCGATTTCGGCGACCTTGGTGACGATCGACTGCAGCGCCTTGCCGGTCTGGCCGACGAGGTCGACGCCTTGGGTGACCTGCTTGGAGGAGGTCGAGATCAGCGCCTTGATCTCCTTGGCGGCTTCCGCCGAGCGCTGGGCTAGGGCCCGCACTTCCTGGGCGACGACGGCGAAGCCGCGGCCCGCATCCCCGGCCCTGGCGGCCTCGACCCCGGCGTTGAGCGCCAGGAGGTTGGTCTGGAAGGCGATCTCGTCGATCACCCCGATGATCTGGCTGATCTGCTGGGAGGAGGTCTCGATCTGTCCCATGGCGGTCACCGCTTCGTTGACGATGACGCCGGAATGCTCGGCCTCGCCCTTGGCGGCGGTGACGGTTTCGCTGGCCTGGCGGGCGCCGGAGGCGGTCCGCTTCACCGTGGCGGTGATCTCGTCGAGGGCGGCGGCGGTTTCCTCCAGGCTGGCGGCCTGCTGTTCGGTCCGCCTCGACAGGTCGTCGGAGGCCTGGCTGATCTCGCCGGCTCCGGCGGTGATGCCGGCGACGTTGGTCGCGATGACCTTCATGGCGTCCTGCAGGTTCTCCATCGCGCCGTTGAAGTCGTTGCGAAGGGTCTCGTACTCGGCGGCGAAGGGCTCGGTCAGACGGAAGGTCAGTTCACCCGAGGACAGTCGCGACAGGCCGCTGGCGACACCGCTGACAACCTGCTGCTGCTGTTCGGCGGCTTCGGCCAGGATGGCTTCGTTCCGATGCCGTTCGGCCTCGCTGGCCTGACGCGCGGCTTCGATCTCGCCGTCCAGCCGGATCTTCGCGATCCCGTTGTCCTTGAACACCTGAACCGCCTTGGCCATCATGCCGACCTCATCGCGACGATCCTGGCCGTTCACGTCGACCGTCAGGTCGCCGGCCGCCAGGCTTTCCATCACAGTGGTCGTGGCGACGATCGGCCGGGCGATCATCCGGGTCAGCAGCCAGCCGAGCAGGCCGGCCATGATGCCGGCGCTGAGGATACCGGCGATGAGAATGAGGGTCGCGCTGGCGACGGTCGACTGCAGGGCTTCGTTCTTGATCTTCCGCGCCGAGATGCCTTCTTCGATCAAGGTCTCAAGCACGTCTTCCGCCGGCCCGATCAGTTTGTCCGACGGGCCGTCGCGGCCGACCAGCGCCACGACCGACGAGGGCCCTGCGCCTTGGGCAATCAGCTTCTGACCACCGACAACCACCGAGTCGTGCCACTTTCCGGCCAGATCGCGAAGGCTCGCGAGCTCAGCGACCTTTGAAGGCTGGTCGGCATAGCCGGCGACTGCAGCGTCGAGATGCTCCAGGAACGTGCCGCGGTGCTTTTCCGCGCGTTCGATATAGTAGGGGTCCTGCGTGATGACCCACCCCCGGAAACTGTTTTCCTGGCGGGTGAGCACGAACTTTGCTTCCCGAAGTTCGACAAGAACCTTGGTGTCGTGATCGAGGCCCAGGCGATGCTTTTCGATCGTGCGCAGCTGGACGATGCTCAGGATGCCAACGATGGCGATGATCAGAACGACCAGGCTAAAGCCCGCCGTCAGTTTTCGGGAGATCTTCCAGTTGGAGATTTGCACGGTGAATCCTCGATGGTGACGGCTGGGCCGGTCGAAGTTGAAGGTCAGAAGCTGAGAGTAAGCGCGGCCACGAGGCGGCCTTCGTAGCGTTCGCCGAGGTCGTGGCCGTCGGTGTCGTACCAGCGCAGATCGGCCGAGACCGTCTTGTTGAACTTGTGCTTCACGCCGATATTCCAGGCGTCGTAGTCGGCACCCCGATCAAGGCGGCGCTGGGCGTAGGCAACGGTCAGCTTGTCGGAGGGGGTGAGCTTGAAGCCGCCCTGGGCCTCGACCCACCAGGCCTCGTCGGCCGCGCCGTAGGTGTCGGCTGAGTAGTTGACCCGCAGCCGGGCGCTGAATCGTTCGCCGAAGTCGCGGGAGACGTCGGCCTGGTATTCCCAATAGGCGCTGTCGACGCCGTTGGTTTCGCCGGTCATCTCCCGGCGCATGACCTGGACGTCGACGGCGACCTCGCCGAATTCGTGTTCGTAGCCGCCGGTCAGGATGACCTCGGCGTCCGCGCCGCGGCTGGAGGCGGCCTGGGAGGCGAAGGCGCTGGCGTAGAAGCCTTCGGCGACGTTCCAGCGACCCGAGCCAAAGAGCGCCGGCTCTTCATCGCTCTTGCCCAGACCCTTGCCCAGATACTGGCTGGCCAGCCCGACCTGGCCGCTCACATCAGCCGCCTGGCTCGCCGAGGCGGTGACAGCAAGTGTTGCGGCCGATATGATTAACAGCGCCAACTTTGACATGTGATTCCGTCGAAATAAAAGTTGACCCGTCTTGAGACGTGGTCGCGACAGAATGCCGCGCTATACTCAAGGGTAGATCGATGAGCGTTGGTACGTTTATCGACGGGAAAACTTAAACTTCGCTGGATGGGCCGATACGTAGATATCCCTATGGCCAAATCGAGCACGCGGCATGCCTTGGGAATCAGGTTGGCAGGGGACGCACAGGGCCTGAATGCCGCGCATCGGGAAGCCGTGGCGCCGGCCCACCCCAGCTTCGCCCGCGACGTGTCCCCAGAGCGCTCGGAGAAGCCGTCTGGCGGCCCTACGGCCCCGACCGCGCCTACATGGCCTTCGAGGAGTCGCCGCGGTCGCGGGCCGCGCCGCCCAACGGCTTTGAGATCCACGAATCGGTCGTTCTCAGGCGCCGGGCGCATGCCATCGTCTGGAACTGGAACGTTGGCGTCATCAGTCCGCCCTTGCCGCCCTAGGCCCAGGCTTCACCGGCG
This sequence comes from Caulobacteraceae bacterium, assembly GCA_004144935.1. Taxonomy (GTDB): domain Bacteria; phylum Pseudomonadota; class Alphaproteobacteria; order Caulobacterales; family Caulobacteraceae; genus Caulobacter. The sequence goes on from SDZP01000087.1 coordinate 6,097, forward strand.
ACCGGCATGCCGGGGCTCAAGGCCGCATCCAACCCCTTGCCGGCGTCAGGTCGGTTCGGCGTGCGCCGCCCTGGGGGCGCTTCCAGGCCCTCCTGGTGACCATCGGGGTTGGTCTCGGGCCGAGCCCAACCCCGCCGGACGGCGCGACGCCGTCAGAACTTCTTGCTGAACTTGAAGGCGAAGGTCTGGTTGTCGGTGCGGTCGCCGAACTGGCCGGACCAGCCGAAGCGGGCGCTGACCGTGTCGCCGACGATGGCGACACCCAGTTCGGAATCGAAGGTGGTCCGGTCCAGCCCCGGATTGACCTTGAAGCCGCCGGTCGCTGCCGCCGGTGCGCCTTCGAAGGCGGCCGCGAACAAGGCCTTGTCGGCGTCCGAATAGCTGACGCCCACCCGGCCATAGGGCCTGACCACCGCGCCGGCGGCCGCGAACTCCGTCCCCACTTCCAGCTTGGCGCTGGCGCGGGTGAAGCCCTCGGTCTGTTCGGGGACGACCAGGTTGACCGCCCCGGCGCCGCGCTCCTGGAAGGCGTCGGTCTTCACCGCCGCGTGGCTGATCTCGACGATCGGCTTGAGATAGGCGCGATCCGAGCCGAAGCGGTAGCCGACCCGAAGGGTCGCGGCCAGGTAGCTCAGGTCCTGGGTGGCCGTCGCCTGACGGACGCCGCCCGGCAGGATCACCTGGCGTGTGGTGTCCAGGCTGGAGGCGCCGCCGTGGACGGTCAGCCCCAGCGACAGCCGCTCGCCGTCGCGCTTGACGACCAGGCCCGCCTGATAGCGCTCGCCTTCGGCATCGGAGAGATGGCGGACGCCGCCGTCGACGGTTTCCGCCGACAGGGCGGCGCCGACCCGCCAGGGACCCTGGCCAACCGCCGCCTCGAAGCCGCCGGACAGGCCGGTGGCCTGCTCGCTGTAGGCCAGATTGCCGCTGTCGGCTGACAGGTCCAGGAAGCGGGCGGCCGGTTTGACCCAGATGCAGCCGCGGTCGCTGGCGGTGTAGCCGCCGGCCGTCTTCGGACAGCTGAACATGCCGTCGGAGAACTGCTGGCTGGCCAGGCTGATCGCCGCCGACTGGGCCCCGTAGGTTTCCGGGCTGAGGCTGTCATAGACCAGCGCCAGACCCTCGAGGGACGGAATGTAGAACAGCTCTTCGGCGATCGGGGCGAAGGCGGGCGAGCTGCCCGCCGTCTGGATGGCGTTCACATGATCGCCCAGCGCCGTCTGGTTGCCGTTGAGGCCGATCGGCGAGAAATCGATCACATAGTTCAGCGCCAGATCCTGCGCCGTGGTCTTCAGCTGGAATTTGGCCACGGCCGAGGTCGGGGCGTCGAGCTGCAGGCCCGAAGCGACCAATCCGCCGTTGCCGTCGATGATCGTCACCGTATGGTCGCCCGGCAGGACGTAGCCGACGTTCAGCGGGTTGAGGACGAAGCGACCCTTCAGGTCCAGCGAGCCGGTGACGTTGAGCTGGTCGATCTCGCCGGTCTTGCCGGTCCGCAACAGGTCCAGGTCGGCCACGAAGATGCCGCTGGCGGTTTGGGTGTAGTCGCCGGCCAGGTTGGTGGTCTGCACCTTGCCGACGCCGCCCGCCGACAGCACCCCGGCGTTCTGCAGCAGGCCGCCGTTTAGCCGGATGTAGTCGACGCTCTCGAAGATCGAGTCCTTGCTGTTCTCGAACCGGTTGCTCCCCAGCCCGAGGTCGACGTTGCCGATCACGCCGGCGTTGGCGACGATCCGGTCGTTGCCGCCCGTGCCGACGATGGCCAGGCCGGACGCCGCCGAGGTCAGCCCGTTGAGGGTGACGACATTGTCCCTGCCGCCGTCGATCAGCACGCCCTTGCCGTAGACCGAGCCGCCGCGGACCTGACCGTTCAGGGTGGCGACGATGTCCTGGCCGCCCTGGGCCGAAACGCTCTGGAAGAAGGCGCCGACGCCGTTCTTGCCGTCGACGATGACGTTGCCGTTCTGAACGACCGTGACCGTGCCGCCCTCGCCGACGCCGCCCATGGAGCCGGCGAACGACAGCCCAAGCTGGCCGCCGAACAGGCCGCCGCCGCCGCCCACCGACTGGGCGAAGATGCCGACCGCGCCGACCCCGGAGACATGGATGTCGCCCGTGTTGACCACCGTGACGTCGCCGCCATCGCCGCCGTAGCCGTTCACCGGGTTTAGCGTCAGCTTCAGGTATTGGCTGTAGTCCTCGCCCCCGAAGCTGGAGACGTCGCCCCAGGAGGCCAGCCCCAGGCTGTAGTCGCCGGCCAGGCCGCCGCCGCCGCCGACGCTCTGCGCCAGGATGCCATAGGCGCCGAAGCCGGCGGTCGAGATGACGCCGGTGTTGGTCACCGACACATCGCCGCCGTCGCCGGCGTTGCCGCCGAGGCCTGAGAAGACCAGCTGGCCGTTGGCGGTGATCATGCCTTCGCCGCCCGTGCCGCCGCCGCCGCCGACGCTCTGGGCGAAGACGCCATGCGACAGCACGCCCGAGGTCTGGATACCGCCGCTGTTGAGCACGGTGACCTTGCCGCCGTCGCCGGCGCTGCCGCCCATGCCGCCGATGCCGATGCCGAAGGCCGGCGTCTGGATGGACTGCGCGAACTGGATGGTGTCGAGCAGGTTGCCGGCGACGCCCATGGTGGCGGCCAGCTCCTCGCGATAGGCGTAGTTGTCGGGACCGTCGTAGTCGGTGGCCCCGCCGTTGCCGCCGCCGCCGCCGAGCGACTGGGCGAAGATGCCGCGCGCCATGACGCCTTCGGTGACCAGCACGCCGCTGTTGTTGACCGTGACGTCGCCGCCGTCGCCCGCCGTGCCGCCCTGGCCGCCGATGCTGATCTCGCCGGCCAGCCCTGAGCCGCCGTTGCCGCCGCCGCCGCCGATGCTCTGGGCGAAGATGGCGTGGGACCCCAGGCCCTGGGTGTAGACGATGCCGGAGTTGCGCACGGTGACCTGGTCGCCGTCGCCGCCGGTCGCCCCGTTGCCGCCGATGGCGATCTGGCCGCCCTTGGCGTCGCCCTTGTTGATCATGTCGAGGACGCTGACGATTTCCTCGCCCTGGGTGGAGACCAGACCGCCGTTGCCGCCGCCGCCGCCGACGCTCTGGGCGAAGATGCCGAACGACCCGCCGCCTTCGGTGACGATCTGGCCGCTGTTGGTGATGTCGACCGCGCCGCCGTCGCCGGCCGCGCCGCCGAAGCCGCCGACCGAGATGTTGAAGGAGACGCCCTTCTTGGTCGTGCCGCCCGCCTTCGAGGAGAAGGACAGGCTCATGCCGCGCGCGTCGCCGCCGTTGCCGCCGCCGCCGCCGATGCTCTGGGCGAAGATGCCCGCCGAGCCGTCGCCCCTGGAATAGAGCTGGCCGCTGTTGACCACGGTGACCAGGTCGCCGTTCCCGGCCGCATTGCCCTGGCCCCCCAGGGCGATGGCGTAGGTTCCGTTCTGGCCAGTCCCGAAGGCGCCCGAGGCCGCCGTGGCCACCCCGGCGTCGCCGCCGCCGCCGCCGATGCTCTGGGCATAGACGACGTTGGCCTGGTCGCCATCGGTCTGGATCGCGCCGCTGTTGCGAACGGTCACCGCGCCGCCGTCGGCCCCGGTCCCGCCGTTGCCGCCCAGGCTGATGTTGATGTCCTGGTTGCGGGTCCCGAAGGACACCCCGGCGCTGCCGCCGGCCAGGTAGTCGCTCCAGCCCTGCTCGTCGATGCCGGCCATGCCGCCATGGCCGCCGCCGCCGCCGATGCTCTGGGCCAGGATGCCGTGGGCGTCCGCGCCCTCGGTCAGGATCTGCCCGTCGCTGCGCACGATGACATCGCCGGCGTCGCCCGCCGTGCCGGCCCAGCCGCCGATGTTGGCCTCCAGCATGAGCGACTGCTGATTGGAAATGGAGCCGCCCAGGCTGCCGGCCCAGCCGCCGTCGCCGCCGCCGCCGCCGACCGATTGGGCGAAGACGCCATTGGCCCCGTCGCCGCTGGTCCAGGTCAGGCCGTCGGTGGTGACCGTGACGTCGCCGGCGTCGCCGCCGGTGCCGCCCCGGCCGCCCAGGCCGGCGCCGATGGTGATGCCCTTGGCTCCGACGGTCAGATCGCCGGAGACGGTGAAGCCGCCGGCCCCGCCGCCGCCGCCGACCGACTGGCCGAACACCGCATGCGCATCGATCCCGCTGGTGGCCGCGCCGCCGGTGCTGGTCAGGATGACATCGCCCGCGTCGCCGCCGCCGCCGCCGTTGCCGCCAAGGTCCAGAGACAGGGCGCCAGAATTGCCGGAGCCCAGCGCCGCGGTGATCGAGGCGGCCGCGCCGCCCACGCCGCCGCCGCCGCCGATGCTCTGCGCCTGGATGCCGTAGGCCCGGTCGCCGGCGGTGGACACCGCCCCAGAACTGGTCAGGGTCACGTCGCCGGCGTCGCCGCCAGCGCCGCCTTTGCCGCCCAGGCTCAGGGTGGCGGCGATGGCGTTCTTGCCGCCGCCGCCGACGCCTGCGGCGATGGAGAAGCCGCCCGTGCCGCCCCCGCCGCCGACGCTCTGGGCGAACAGGCCGACCGCGTCGGTTCCGCGAGTTTCCACAAGGCCGGTGCTGGTCAGGAAGACGTCGTCGCCATCGCCTGCCGTGCCGCCATTGCCGCCGACGCCGACCGCCAGGCCGGCCCCGACGTTGGCGCCGACCCCGACGCCGAGCGCCCCGGTCCAGCCGCCATTGCCGCCGCCGCCGCCAATGCTCTGGGCGTTGACGCCAAAGGCGCGGTCGCCCTCGGTGAGAATGTCGCCGTTGGAGGTGACGGTCACCGCCTTGGCGTCGCCGCCCTTGGAGCCGTTGCCGCCGACGGTGACCGAGGCGCCGACACCGTTCTGGCCGGCCCCGATGCCGGCCCCGATCGAGAAGCCGCCCGTGCCGCCGCCGCCGCCGACGCTCTGCGCCAAGAGACCATGCGCATCGACGCCTTGGGTCCAGATGTCGCTGTCGCTGTCGACGGTGACGGTCGAGTCGTCGCCGCCGTCGCCGGCCGTGCCGCCGACCGTCACGGTCACCG
>SDZP01000468.1 GCA_004144935.1 Caulobacteraceae bacterium
CATGGGTGGTCAGCACGATCGGCACGCCGCCGTCTCCGAGACCCTCGCCGAATGCGGCGTCTCCATCGACAGCTTCCTGCAGAAGCCGGTGGAAGACGTCGGCGGCGTGCCGATCGTGCTGACCACCCATGCGGTGGCCGAGTCGGTGCTCACCGACGCCATCGACCGGCTGGAACGGCTGGAAGTGGTCATCGAGCGGCCGAAGCTACTGAGGATCGCGCGAATCTGATCAGGTCCACGCCTAGGCTTTACAAATCCCGTCATCCAGGGCCGCGGGCTGTGCGGCGGCCACCGGGCACGACAGGACCCACCAGATCAATCCAGATCGACAAGCAACGCGTCCAGCTGCTCGAACTGCTCGGGCAGGCCATCCTCCGCCCCCCGCTCGGCTTCCAGCGCCGCCTTGCTCGGGTAGCGGTCGCTGTAGGTCAGCAGGCAGTGGTCGCCCCGGTCCTCGAAGGTCACGGTGGTCACCGCTCCCTCGTCGCCTTCCTCGTTGGTCCAGACCAGGCGCGCGTCCGGGATCACCTCCAGGTATTTCCCGAAGAAGCTGAACGACGACGCCTCGTCCTGGCCAAAGGTCAGGCGGTAGCCGCCGCCGGTGCGCACATCCATCTCGCAGGCCAGGATCGGCATCCCCAGCGATCTGGGCGACCACCAGCGCTTGAACAGCTCGGGCGTCGTCCACGCCTTGAAGACGATGCGGGCCGGAGCGTTGAAGGTCCGCGTGACCACCAGCTCCGTGTCCGACGTCCGCTCGATTTTGGTGGGCCCACCTGTGCCGGCCGCGTTCTCACCCATCGCTTTGCTCCCTCGTTTTGAGTTCTTCGACGATCTGGTCGAGCGCCTCGAAGCGCGCCTCCCAGACCTGACGGCGGCCCTCGATCCAGGCCGCCTCTTCTTCCAGCCGGCGCTGGCCCAGCCGGCAGGTCCGCACCCGCCCGATTTTCTGCGTCGTGACCAGCCCCGCCTGCTCCAGGACGCCGACATGCTTCTTCATGCCGGTCAGGGTCATGTGGAACCGCTCGGCAAGATCGCTGATCGAGGCGTCGCTGCGTCCAAGCTGCTCAAGCACGCCGCGCCGGGTGGCGTCGGAGAGGGCGGCGAACGAGGCGTCGAGCCGGGCTGAATTAAACTGAACCATTTGGTTCAGTATTAGCGCGACTGATGCTGGACGGCAAGGGGCCAATACGCTTGGCACTGGCAGGCTGGGGCTCAACCGGCGTAGGCTGGACGAACCGTCTGCGCGGAAGGGGCAAGCCATGACCCACGCCCTCGCCATGATCCTGCTCGCCGGCCTGTTCGGCGCGGGGGACAGCTTCGATCTCGTCTGCACCGGGCCGGGCGCTGATGGTCAGTCCGCCGAGGCCCCGATCCACGTTCGGGTCGACCTGGCCAGAACCCTGTACTGCATCGACGACTGCCAAGCCGGCCAATGGATCCCGGCCGTGGGCGACACGGCCATCGTCCTCTACGACGGCAGCGACGGCGGCCGGCACAGCTTGCGGATAAGCATCGTTCGAGGCGATAGCGGTCAGGCCGAGCTGATCCACTTCTGGGGCTCGAATGGATCCCGCCGCGCCGTCTGCGAGATCAAGCCGTTCTCCGGCATCCCCGGCGGTGAGCCCCTGCCATTCCCGCAGTGAGGCGGGCTCGATATCTGCGAACTCGCGGTTGTTCAACCCGCCCCGAGCGCTAGGTTGGCTCGATGATGCCCCATCCCGCCGCCAAGCCCATCGCCATCGCCGCCGACCACCGGGGCGTCGTCCTCAAGGCCCGCCTGATCCAGTGGCTGCAGGCGCATGGCCATACGGTCAGCGATCTTGGCGCCGACCGCGCGGACAAACGGGTCGATGCCATGGACTACGCGGTCGCCCTGGCCGCCGAGCTCAAGCATGGCCGCTCCGACATCGCCGTCGGCCTCTGCGGCAGCGGCCAGATGATGGCCATCGCCGGCAACCGCTTCCCCTTCATCCGCGCGACCCTGCTCCTCACCGCCGAGGAGGCAGCCGGCGCCCGGCAGCACGGCGACGCCAACATGCTGGTCCTCGGCGCCGACACCCTGGACGCCGGGACGGCCGAACGGATCCTGGAAATCTTCCTGACCACCGACGCCCTCGGCGACCGCTACGCAGAGCGCCGGGACCGCCTGGCCAGGCTGGATATTTCGGCGCTCTGAGCGCGCCTCGGCGCGAGATGAATATGTCTAGACATATTGCTTTTCGCCAAAAATGGGCTGGAGCCGTGCTCCCAAAACCGTAGGCCGGCGAGGGCACAAACCGGCCTACATTCGCCGACAGCCGGCCTACAGGCCGCCTACGTCCGAGGCTACATTCGCGCGCACCCGGCCTACGCGCCGGGCACATGATTTCAATCACTTAGCCCAGGTCACACCCCTCGACCCCGCGCGCCCGGGTTATAATGTCGCCCGCTTCGATAACCGCCGCCCCCAGT
>SDZP01000088.1 GCA_004144935.1 Caulobacteraceae bacterium
CGGTGAACCAGTGGCCCTTGGCCTTACCTTCCAGGTGACGGCCCATTGGCTTGGCGGGCTTGTCCGGCTTGCCGGCGGACCGGCTGGTGGCCGCCTCGCCGGGCCTGGCGAACTTCCCCGCCGGCTTGTCGCGCGCGCCGTTCAGGGGCTTGCCGGCGAACTTGCCGACCCCCGGCCTGTCCGCCGGCCTGGAGCCGACCTTCCCGGCCGGTTTGTCGCCTTCGGAGGGCTTGCCCGCGAATTTTCCAGCCGGCCGGTCAGCCGGCTTGCCGGCAAACTTCCCGGCCGGCGTCTCGCCAGGCTTGCCGAAAGGCGGCTTGCCCGGGCGCGCCCGCCCCTTGGGGCCGTCATCGTCCAGCCCGGCCAGCGCCTTGCGCAGGGCCAGGGCCTTGGCGTCCTCGGCGGCCGCGGCGGTTTCGCGATCCTTGAAATGCTGCGGCCGCAGGTCTTTCGGCGGCGGCCGGCCGGTCGCCGTGGCCGGGACCGCCTTGTGGCTCTTCGACGCCCGGTCGGCATCGGTCAGCGGGGTGTTGGCGCGGAAGGGGACGGCCTTGATCTCCCGCTTGCCCGGCCCGAAGTCGGCGACGATCTTCGCTTTCGGCCGCTTGGGCATGACGTGGTTGACCGCCTTCTTCTTCGGCTTGGCCCAGCCCTCCTTGTAGACCGGCTTGTCCGGCTTCTGCTCGGCCAGCACCTTGGAGGTCGAGCTCAGGGTGGGGTCGCGGCGCGACTGGGCCTGCGGCGGGGCCTTGTACTGCACGCCGTTGCCTTCAGGCATGTTCTCGGGATCGATGAAGTCGGCCAGCAGTTCGCGGATCACCCGGGGACCCACCTCCTCGACGAAGCCCGGCGCCAGGGTGCCCAGCGAAAACGGGCCATAGGCCAGGCGGATCAGCCGGTTGACCTTCAGCCCGATGGCCTCCAGCACGCGGCGCACCTCGCGGTTCTTGCCCTCGGCGATGGTCACCGTGATCCAGCAGTTGGAGCCGGTGACCTTGTCCAGCTTGGCGTCGATCGGGCCATAGCTGACGCCCTCGACGGTGATGCCGTTCTTCAGCCGGTCCAGCTTGGCCTGGGTGGCGTCGCCATAGGCCCGCGCCCGGTAGATCCGCTTCCAGCCGGTCTTGGGCAGTTCCAGCGCCCGCGTCAGGCCGCCGTCGTTGGTCAGCAGCAGCAGGCCTTCCGAGGCCAGGTCGAGGCGCCCGACCGAGATCAGTCGGGGCAGGCCCTCGGGCAGGGCGCTGAACACCGTCGGCCGGCCCTTGGGGTCGGCGTGGGTGGTCACCAGCCCAACCGGCTTGTGGTAGCGGAACACCCGCGTCGCCTCCGCCCCGGCGATGACCTCGCCGTCGACGGTCAGGATGTCGTCGGGTTCGACCTTGATGGCCGGGGTGGTCAGCAGCATGCCGTTGATCGCCACCCGCCCGGCCTCGATCAGCCGCTCGACCTCGCGCCGCGAGCCGACCCCGGCCCGGGCCAGCACCTTGGCCACCCGGTCGTGGCCCTCGCTCTCGACGCCCTCCGCGACCCGGTCGCTGGCGTCATAGGGCATGGGTTCGTCTTCGTAGTCTTCCGCAGCCATGATCGCCGCTCCATAATAGGATCTGGGCCGTCTCCCGACGGTCGGACAGGCCCTATAGCATGAACGCCGCCATCACGCTCCCCTCTGACGAATCGCTGATGCGGCTGGCCCTGGACCAGGCCCGCGCCGCCGCCGACGCCGGCGAGACCCCCGTCGGGGCGGTGATCATGGACCCGGCCAGCGGCCACATCGTCAGCGTCGGCGCCAACCATCCGATCGGCGCCCACGATCCCACGGCGCACGCCGAGATCGCCGCCATCCGCTCGGCGGCGGCCAAGCTCGGCAACTACCGCCTGACCGACCTGACCCTGGTCGTCACCCTCGAGCCCTGCGCCATGTGCGCCGGCGCCATCAGCCACGCCCGCCTCGGCCGCGTTGTCTTCGGGGCCGAAGACCCCAAGGGCGGCGCCGTGGTCCACGGCCCCCGCTTCTTCGAAGGCCCCACCTGCCACTGGCGGCCGTCGGTGACCGGCGGCGTGCTGGCGGCCGAAAGCTCGGATATGCTGCGCGGCTTCTTCCGGGCGCGCCGGGCGAAATGATCCCTCGCTACGCGGAGTTCGCGCCCCGCGCCGACCTCGCGGCCCACGTCCGCTGCATCTGGGTGTTCGAAGGCGGCGTGGAGACCGACGACCAGCGCATCGCCCCGGACGGCTGCAGCGAGCTGATCGTGCATGTCGGCCGGCCCTATCTGGAGCGGGCCGCCGATGGCTCGGCCTTCCAACAGGCCCCGGTGGTCTTCGCAGGCCAGCTGACCCGTCCCCTGCACCTGCGCGCCGATGGACCGGCCAGGGTGATCGGGGTGCGCTTCCACCCGGCTGGCGCCTATAGCTATCTCGGCGAGCCGGCCAGCCGCTACACCGACCGCCGCACGCCGCTGGCCGTCGATCTCGGCCTCACTGGCCTGAACGAAGAGGCCCGCCTCACCGCCGTTCAGGACCACGTCGCCGACCGCATCGCCGCCAACCCGGACCCCCGCGACCTCGCCGTCGAGGCCGCCGTCGCCCGCCTGCAATCGGGCCAGACCGTAGAGGCCAGCCGCGACCTGCAGCGGCGCTTCGCCCGTGTCGTCGGCGTGCCGCCGCGCCGGCTGGCGGCCATCTTCCGGTTCCGAGGCGTGTTCGACGCCCTGAGCGAACCCGGTGTCGCCAGCTGGACCGATGCGGCCCACGCCGCCGGCTATTTCGACCATCCGCAGCTGGCCCGCGACTTCCGCCGCTTCGTCGGCTGCACCCCCAGCCAGTTCCTCGCCCAGCAGGCCGGCCTCGCCGCGAGCCTGACCCAGGGCTGAGCTGTCGTTTCGATACAAGCCGGCCGGCGCCGGCCATGCTGTGCTGCGGCCATATCCACGGAGCCACCCATGAAAGCCCTCGCCATCCTGGCCGCCCTCGCTCTGGCCGCCCCCGTCTTCGCCGCCGACCAGCTGTCCGACGTCGCCTGGATCACCGGCCAATGGCGCGCCACGCAAGGCGCGGGCGCCGTCGTCACCGAGACCTGGCTTGCGGCCGAGGGCGGCGTCATGCCGGGGATCAGCCGCACGATCGAGGGCGGCAAGGGCCGCGTCGAGTTCATGCGCATCGACGAGAAAGGCGGTCAGATCGCCTTCACCGCCATCGTCGGCCGCCAGCCCCCGACCACCTTCGTCGCCAAAAGCCGCACCGCCGACGAGGTGGTCTTCGAGAACGCCGCTCACGACTTCCCGCAACGCATCATCTACCGCCGTTGCGGCAAGCAGCTGTGCGCCGCCATCGAGGGGACGATGAACGGTAAGCTCGAACGGATGGAATGGACCTACGACCGGGTCCGCTAGGCGAAGGCCGCCAGCCGGGCGTCCAGCCGGTCACGCACCGCCGGCCATTCGTCGGCCAGCACCGAGAACACCACGGTGTCGCGCATCCGTCCGGTCCAGGTCAGGGTGTCGGCCCGCAGGATGCCTTCCTGGATCGCCCCCAGCTTCAGCACCGCCGCGCGGCTTCGGGCATTGACCGCATCGACCTTGAATGCCACCCGACGCACGCCGTGGTCGAAGGCATGTGCCATCAACAACCGCTTGGCCTCGGGGTTGACCGCCGTTCCCCGAACCTCCGGATGGTAGTAGGTGCCGCCGATGTCGACGGCGCGGTTGCGGCCGTCGAGGGCGAGGCAGCTGATGCCGACCACCTTGCCGACATGCAGCACCGCGAACGGCACCAGGGCGCCGCTCTCCTGCCGCGCCCGCACCGACTTCCAGAAGGCGTCGAAATGCTCGCCGCCCATGGAGTAGGGATAGATTTGCCAGATTTCCTGGTCGGCGTCGCAGGCCGTCCGCAGCGCTTCGCGATGCGCGTCGTCCAGCGGCTCGAGCACGGCATGCAGGCCGACCAGCCTGATGGCGGGCGGGCGGCCCTCCATCAGGCAAAGGTCTCGCGCAGGCGGAAATCCAGCCGGTCGCGCACCGCCGGCCAGTCGTCGTCGGTGATCGACAGCACCACGGTGTCGCGGACATGGCCGGTCCAGGTGATCTTGTGGTTGCGCATCGTGCCCTCGCGGGTGGCGCCCAGCTTCTCGACCGCCGCCTGGCTGCGGGCGTTGCGCTCGTCGATCATGAACTCGACCCGGACCGCCCCGGCGTCGAACGCCTGGCCCAGCAGCAGTCGCTTGCTCTCGGGGTTCACCGGCCCGGACCGCACGTCCGGGTGCAGGAAGGTGGAGCCGATCTCGACGCCCTTGTGCAGCCTGCGGATGTTGAGGAAGGAGCTGGTGCCGACCACCCGCTTGTCGCTCAGTTGCCGGATGGCGTAACCGATCCGCTCGCCGCGCTCGGTCTCGCCCTTCAGCGCCCCCCACCAGTCGTCGAAACCTTCGCCGCAGCCGTTGACCGACATGATCTCCCAGGCCTCGGGATCGCAGTCGACGGCGCCGCGCAGTTCGTCCTTGTGCTCGGCGGTGATCGGTTCCAGCCGCACATAGCGGCCCTTGAGCAGTTTGCCTTTGAGATTCATGGGCCCATCGTGGGCGAGTCTGCCGCGTCCGCCAACCCCGTCTCCAAACCTTCGCTTGCCCTGTGCGTAACCCCAAGGCAATATGCGTTCAAACAACTGTTTGATCTCGGGGCCACGGCCTCTCGGCTGACACATACATCAAGGCCGTCAGAGCGGCCGACAGGGAGAAACTCCAATGACCGAAGTCCACACCAAGGCCCAGTCGTCCTTTGGCCTGAGCCCGCAGGACGAGATGAACGATCTGCGCATGTCGTCCAAAGCCCTGCCGCTGCTGGAGCACGTCAAGCGCTTCATCGCCGAGACGGTCAATCCGATGAGCGAGGAGTTCGAGCGCCTCGGCGAGGGCAAGACCGACATCTGGTCCTATGCGCCCGGCCAGCTGGAAGCGCTGGAAAAGGCCAAGGACAAGGCCAAGGCCGAGGGCCTGTGGAACTTCTTCCTGCCTAACGCCGAGACCGGCGAGGGCCTGTCCAACCTCGACTACGCCTACATCGCCGTCGAGCTGGGCAAGAACCGGATGGCTTCCGAAGTCATGAACTGCGCCGCCCCCGACACCGGCAATATGGAAGTGCTCGAGCGGGTCGGCACCCCCGAGCAGAAGGAAAAGTGGCTGAAGCCGCTGCTGGAAGGCAAGATTCGCTCCGCCTTCGCCATGACCGAGCTGCACTCGGCCTCGTCCGACGCCAAGAACGTCAACACCACCGCCACCCTGGTCGGCGACGAGTACGTCATCAACGGCGAGAAGCACTACATCTCGGGCGCCGGCGACCCGCGCTGCAAGATCATGATCACCATGGTCCAGACCAGCCCGGACGGCCCGGCCAACCACCGCCAGTCGCAGATCCTGGTGCCGACCGACGCCCCCGGGGTGAAGATCGTCGGGGCCCAGCACGTGTTCGGCGATCCCGACGCGCCGCACGGCCACATGCACATTGTCTTCGACAACGTCCGGGTGCCGGCCAGCAACATGCTGCTCGGCGAAGGCCGCGGCTTCGAGATTTCGCAGCTGCGCCTTGGCCCGGGCCGCATCCACCATTGCATGCGCGCCATCGGTTCGGCCGAGAAGGCCCTCGACTACCTGGTCACCCGCGGCCTGAAGCGTGAGGCGTTCGGCAAGCCCCTGGTCCAGCTGGGCGGCAACATCGAGATCATCAGCAAGGCCCGCATCGACATCGAGGCCATGCGTCTGATGGTGCTCAAGGCGGCCAAGGCGATGGACGTGCTCGGCAACCAGGAAGCCCGCGTCTGGATCCACATGGTCAAGGCCATGGTGCCGGTCCGTGTCTGCGAGATCATCGACCAGGCGATCCAGATGCACGGCGCCCTCGGCGTCTCGCAGCACACCCCGCTGGCCCGGATGTACGCCCAGACCCGCACCCTGCGCATCGCCGACGGTCCGGACGAGGTCCACCACATGGTGGTCGGCCGCAACGAGCTGCGCCAGTACCGCGACATGCCGCAGGACCCCTCGTTGACGGCCGTGTTCCGGCACTAGGGCTCAACGGCGAGGATCGCCGGCGGCGGCCCTGTCCGAAGACAGCCTGATCTATGCCAAAACGATCAACGCCCCGGGGCTTCCGCACCGGGGCGTTTTTCATCGTGCTCCGAAATAGTTGGAGTTGCGCGTTCTGCCTCTTCACAGCAGGGACGGAATTTGGGACCCCTTGCCCGCTTTGAGGAACAGGGGTCTCCGGCTGCGTCCGGGACGGGGGAGCTTTTACGATGCAACTGGCTGAAACAACCGCTCTGGCGGCAAGTGAAACCGTGTCCGCCGATCCGCCCCTGGCGGCCCCGCCGGTCAACCCGCTGGCCGCGATCGACTGGGGCGGCCTGTCGGTCCAGACCGGGGTCTACAACGACGCCGGCCAGATGGTGATCAAGGTGTTCTTCGCCGGCTCGGCCGACGGGGAAGGCCTGCCCGACTGGACGGCGGAGGCCAAGGCGGCGGCCTTCGAGGCCTTCGCCCAGTTCGAGCACATCATCAATGTGGTCTTCGAGGAGACGACCGATCCAGAGGGCTGGACCTTCGGCCTGGCCGGCTACCACGACGCCCCCGGCAAGCTGGGCGCCATGCTGCCGCCCGGCCTGGACGGCGCCGGCTTTGGCCGCTTCAACGTCGACGGCGACGGCTGGAACACGGCTGGCCTGCTGCAGGGCGGCTACGGCTTCAACACCCTGATCCATGAGTTCGGCCACGGCCTGGGCCTGGCCCATCCGCACGACAACGGCGGCGGCTCGGAAATCCTGCCTGGCGTGGATTACGAGAAGGATCCGGGCGACGGCCTCATGAACATGGGCGTCTGGACGATGATGTCCTACGTCGACGGCTGGCATGCCCATCCCAGCGGCAATATCGTGGTGAACGGATTTGGCAACATCGCCACGCCGATGGCCTGGGACATCGCCGTGCTGCAGGCCAAGTACGGCGCCAACACCAGCTACCGGACCGGCGACGACGTCTACCTGCTCCCCGCCGCCGATGGGCCCGGGACCTTCTATGCCAGCCTCTGGGACGCCGGCGGTGTCGACTGTATCAGCGCCGGCGACGCCCTGTCGGTGACCATCGACCTGCGCCCGGCGACCCTGCAATACGAGGCCGGCAGCGCCGGCTGGGTGTCGTTCGCGCAAGGCGTCCACGGCGGCTTCACCATCGCCCACGGCGTGGTCATCGAAAACGCCCGCGGCGGCGCCGGCAACGACCTGTTGATCGGCAGCGAGCTGGGCAACGTCCTCGAAGGCCTGCTCGGCAACGACAGCCTCTATGGCCTCGGCGGCGACGATCTCCTCGCTGGCGCGGCCGGCGACGACCGTCTCGACGGCGGCGACGGTTTCGACACCGCCGACTATTCCGACGCCGCGGCGGGGGTCACCGTGCGCCTGGCCCAGGCCACGCGCCAGAACACCGTCGGGGCCGGCCGCGACCTTCTGGTCAGCGTCGAGGGCGTCGTCGGCTCGGACTTCAACGACACCCTGTCGGGCGACGCCTGGAGCAACCGCCTGCAGGGCGGCGCGGGCGACGACCGGCTGGACGGCCTGGGTGGGGTCGATGTTCTCGAGGGCGGCGCGGGCAATGACCGCCTGGTCGGCGGCGACGGCGACGACTACCTGAGCGACGTCGACAGCGGGGCCGACAGCCTCTACGGCGGGGCCGGCAACGACATCCTTACCGTCCTCCATGCCTGGTCCAACGCCAAGGTCGTGGTCGATGGCGGCGACGGCGACGACTCTTTCGCGCTCGGGGCGCCGGGCGGCATGACCTTCGCCTACGGCGGCGCGGGCAATGACAGCTTCCTGCTGCGCTCCGAGGCCACGGTGTCCGGCGGCGCCGGTTCGGACAGCTTCGGCTTCGACGCGCTCTACGAGGGCGCGGGTCCGGTGATCTTCACCGACTTCCAGGGCGGCGCCGGCGGCGACATCCTCTACCTGCAGGGCCTTTTCGCGGTCACGCTGCAGGGCTGGGACACGGTCAGCAATCCCTTCATGTCCGGCTATGTCCGCCTGCTGGCCAGCGGGACCAGCACCCTGCTGCAGATCGACGCCGATGCGTTCGGCAATGCGTCCGGTTTCGACACCCTGGCGGTGTTCAAGGGCCTCGCCCTCGACGCCCTGACCGTCGACAACCTCGGCTACGCGCCGCCGTCGATCATTCTCGGCACGCCGGGACCGGACACGCTTGGCGGCGGCCGGGCCGACGACACGATCAAGGGCCTCGGCGGCAACGACATCCTCAAGGGCCAGGCGGGCAACGACCTGCTCGACGGCGGCGACGGCGACGACTTGCTCTACGGTCTGGCCGGCCACGACACGCTGATCGGCGGCGCGGGCGCGGACAAGCTGACGGCCGGGGACGGCGCCGACGTTCTGGAGGGCGGCGCAGGCAACGACTACCTGATCGGCGGGCTGGGCGGCGACCTCATGACCGGCGGGGCAGGGGCGGACGTCTTTGTCTACACGACTGTCGGCGAGAGCTTGGCCGGCGGCATGGACCTGATCACTGACTTCGCCACCGGCAGCGGCGACCGCATCAGCCTGGCCGGCATCGACGCCAACGCCAACGCGGCCGGCAACCAGGCCTTCGTCTTCGCCGCCGCCTTCAGCGGCGTGGCCGGACAGCTGGTGCGCAGCTTCGACGCCGGCAGCGGCCGCACCACGGTATCGGGCGACGTCGATGGCGACGGGGCCGGCGACTTCGCCATCCAGATCGTCGGCGACCACACCACCTCCAGCTTCGGCTGGCTGCTCTAGCCCGGACAGCGGCGGGGGGGCGTCGTCAGAGCACCCCAGGCCGCCGTCCGTGGCCGCGCCTGTTCCGGCGGCAAACCGGCGCGCGACTTTCCCGGTGACGCGTCGCCCCCCCTGCGCTACTTCGAGGGCGGGGGTAAGGTGTGTCCGGTCCAGTGAACAATCGAACGACCCGTGAGCCGGCCATCCTCGTCCGCGGCCTGTCGCACCGCTATCCGCGCGCCGCCCGCGAGGCGCTCAGCGGCATCGACCTCAGCATCGGCCGCGGGACCTGCTTTGGCCTGCTGGGCCCCAACGGGGCGGGCAAGAGCACGCTGATCTCGCTGATGACCGGGATGATCGCCCCGCAGTCGGGCGAAATCCTTGTCGACGGCGTGTCCGCCGCCGCCGATCCGCGCGCCCTGCGCCGGGCCGGGGCCCTGGCGCCGCAGGACTTCGCCTTCTACCCGGCCCTCAGCGGGGCCGACAACCTGGCCTATTTCGCCGGCCTCTACCGCATCCCGAAGGCCGACTGGCCGGCCCGACGCGCCGCCGCCGTCGCCGCCACCCAGCTGGGCGACTGGCTGGACAGGCCGGCCGAGACCTACAGCGGCGGTCTCAAGAGGCGTTTGAACCTGGCCATCGCCCTGATCAACGCCCCGCGCATCCTCTACCTTGACGAGCCCACCGTCGGCATCGACGCCCGCTCCCGCCAGACGATCCTCGACGCCATCAAGGCCCTGAAGGCCGACGGGGTGACCATCGTCTACACCTCCCACTACATGGAGGAGGTCGAGCAGCTCTGCGACGCCGTCGCCGTCATCGACCATGGCAGGCTGGTGCTGCAGGGCCGCACCGCCGAGCTGCTCAGCGACGCCGCCGCCCGCCGCCTGACCGTCACCCTGGCCGCGCCGGCCACGGCCAGGGCCAGGACCGCGCTCAAGGCGCTGTCGCCCGACTGGTCGACGCCGGGCCGCGTCGATCTCGACCTTGCCGCCCAGGCGGATCTGCCTGGCGTACTTACCCAGCTGCAGGCTGCCGGCCTAAAGGTGGCCCGCGCCGAATACGGCGTCAGCCGGCTGGAGACCCTCTACCTCGGCCTGCTCGACCAGGCGGCGGCGGAGGCCTCGGCATGAGCCCGCTGGCGGCCACCATCGTCAAGGAGCTGCGCCTGCTGCGCCGCGATCTGCACGGCCTGGCCCTGTTGTTCATCCTGCCGCTGGTCTTCATCCTGATCATGTCGCTGGCCCTGCAGGACCTGTTCGCGTCTCGCGCCGGCCATCTGGCCGACGTCCTGCTGATCGACCGCGACGCCACGCCGAAGTCGAAACTGCTTCAGGAGGTTCTGGCGAAGAATGAGGCCTTCGGCATAACCCGCCAGCCCGCCCCGAAGGACCTCAAGCAGGCCCTGCGCGACGGCCGCTTCGCCTTCGCCGTCGAGATCCGCAAGGGCTATGGCTCCAGCCTGGAAGGCGCGCCGGCCGCCAAGGCCCCGCCGCTGGTCGGCCTCACCGTCGCCCCCGACACCGACAAGCGCACCGAAAAGCTGATGCTGGCGGCGCTTGGCGAGGCCACCGGCCTGCAACGCACGCAACAGCTGATCCAGTTCCTGCCGACCGAGGATCCGTTCGGCTATCCCATCGATCCGCCCAGCATCGAGGCCCCAGCCATCGACGTCGCCTACGCCTACGTCCCGGCCAAGCCCGGCGACGCGCCCTCGGCCGTGCAGCAGAGCGTGCCGGCCTGGCTGGTGTTCGCCATCTTCTTCGTCTCCATCCCCTTCTCCAACACCTTCATCCGCGAGCGGCAGCTGGGGGTGCAGAAACGCCTGGCGACCATCGATGTCGGCCCGGTCACCCAGTTCCTCGGCAAGCTGATCCCCTACTTCCTGGTCAACCAGGCGCAGGTGGTGCTGATGCTCGCCGCCGGGGTCTTCCTCGTGCCCCTGTTCGGCGGCCAGGCCCTGCAACTCAACGGCAGCCCCCTGGCCCTCGTCCTGCTGTCGGCGGCGGTCAGCCTGGCGGCCCTCGGCCTCGCCCTGCTGATCGCGGTGACCGCCCGCACCAGCGAGCAGGCGACCATGGCCTCGGGCCTGGGAGCCATCGTCCTGGCGGCGCTCGGGGGCATCATGATCCCCAAATTCGTCATGCCCGCGGGCATGCAGGCCATCGCCGACCTGTCGCCGATGGCCTGCATGCCCGCGGGCATGACGAATTTGGGGATCATGATGCCCCCGAGCGCCGCCAGGACGATGGCTCCCAGGCCCGAGGCCATGGTCGCC
>SDZP01000469.1 GCA_004144935.1 Caulobacteraceae bacterium
CTGCTCTGCGCCAGCCAGTCGCTGCGCTGCCAGGCGGCCTATGTCTATTCGGCGGCCGGCCCCGGGGAATCGACCACCGACAACGCCTGGGACGGCCAGGCGGCGATCTTCGAACTCGGCGCCCAGCTGGTTGAAAGCAACCGCTTCCCGACCGCCTCGGCCCTGGTCATGGCCGACATCGACGTCCTGCGCCTGCGCCAGGAGCGGCGGCGAACGGTGACCTTCGGCGACGCCGCGGTCAGCCGGCCGCGCGCGCCCTTCCGGCGCATCGCCCTGGAAATCGCCCCGCCCGAGGGCGTGCTCGATCTGGCCCGGCCGCTGGAGCGCTATCCCTTCGTGCCGAGCGACAGCGCCCGCCTCGCCGAGGAGTGCCACGAGGCCTACAACATCCAGGTCCAAGGTCTGGCGCAGAGGCTGAAGGCCACCGGCCAGAAGAAGCTGGTCATCGGCGTCTCCGGCGGCCTCGATTCCACCCAGGCCCTGCTGGTCTCCGCCAAGGTGATGGACGCGCTTGGCCTGCCGCGCGCCAACGTCCTGGCCTGGACGATGCCGGGCTTCGCCACCTCGGAGGCCACCAAGGCCAATGCCTGGCGGCTGATGAACGCCCTGGACGTCACCGCCGCCGAGCTCGATATCCGGCCGACGGCCATGACCATGTTCGAGGCCATGAAGCATCCCTTCGCCGACGGCGAGCCGGTGCATGACATCACCTTCGAAAACGTCCAGGCGGGGTTGCGCACCGACTACCTGTTCCGGCTGGCCAACCAGCACGGCGGCCTTGTGGTCGGCACCGGCGACCTGTCGGAACTGGCGCTCGGCTGGTGCACCTATGGCGTCGGCGACCACATGAGCCACTACAACCCCAACGGATCGGTCTCCAAAACCCTGATCCAGCACCTGATCCGCTTCGTGGCCGGGTCCGGCGAGGTCGACGGGAACACCGCCGACGTCCTGCGCGATGTGCTGGCTTCGGAAATTTCTCCAGAACTGATACCGGCAAGCCACAGCGGCGAAACCCAGTCCACGGAGGCCGTGGTGGGCCCCTATCCGCTTCAGGATTTCAACCTCCACTACCTCGCCCGTTATGGTTTCCCGCCCTCCCGGATCGCCTATCTTTCGTTCGAGGCCTGGGGCCCGCACAGCACCCGGCCGTGGCCGGCGGAGATTCCCGGCAAGGACCGCAAACCCTATGATCTGCCAGCCATAAAGGGATGGCTGCGCCTGTTCCTGAACCGCTTTTTCGCCAACCAGTTCAAGCGCTCGGCTATCCCTAACGGCCCCAAGATTTCCTCGGGCGGCGCCCTCTCCCCGCGCGGCGATTGGCGCATGCCGTCGGACGCCCGTGTCGACGCCTGGCTGGCCGAACTGGACGCAAATACCCCCGATCAGGCCTGAGCGCGCGACGGGCAGGCGCCGCAACGGAAGGCTGGAAATTTCCAAACCCGTGGCGTAAGGTCGCGGCCATCGCGCATCCTGTCCGCAGGAGGTCGATGACCCGACATATTTCTGGGAACCAAGTGGTCCCGAAGGTGTTGAGCAGTCGACCGCGGTCTGGAGGGGTTCTTTTCGTATGCCCGTTTCCCGAAAGGGGAAGGGGCGGACGGGAGGGGGTCCGAAGGGTCGTGCGGTACAGATCATGCCGAGCGATGGCGCGTTGGCAGAACGACTAGAGTGAGGGGCTCACCTTGAATAAGAAAGCACTGTTGCTGAGCGGTGTGGGTGCGATTGCCGCCTTGGCGCTCGCTCCCCAGGCCATGGCTCAAGAGAGCGGCTGGTACGGGGCGTTCGACCTCGGCTACCACTGGCCCGAAGCGATCGAGACCGAATCCTCGGCTCTGGCCGCTGACGGCGACCGCTACAAGTATGAAATCCAGCAAGAGGACAACCTCGCTGGCTTCATCCGTCTCGGCTACCAGATCAACCCCAACTGGCGCGTTGAACTCGAAGGCGGCGCCCGCACGGGTGACATCGACTCCATCCGTGGAGACGCCAGCCGCCTGCTGGTTCCCGATCAGATCTGCGGCCTGACGCCGCCGACCATTCCCTGCACCACGCCGCCGGGATCGATCGAAGCCTACACCCTGATGGCCAACGTCATCTATGACTTCTTCCCCAACTCGCGCGTCCGTCCGTTCATCGGCGCCGGCGTCGGGATCAACCACGTCAAGGCCGACATCGCGGGTCGTTTCAACGACAACCCGCTGAACGGCGCCATCTCGATCGATGACGACGACACCGCCTACGCCTACCAGGTCCTGGCCGGCGCGGCGTTCGACATCACCGACCGCCTGACGGCCGACGTGACCTACCGTTACCTGAGCGGCACCGACCTGGACCTCGAGTCCGAGACGACCGCCAACCCGCTGGTCATCGGCCCTCCCGGCACGCTGTCGGGCCGTTACGAAGACCAGTCGGTGACCTTCGGCCTGCGTTACAGC
>SDZP01000089.1 GCA_004144935.1 Caulobacteraceae bacterium
GTGCAGGACTTCGGGGCCGGGGACATCCTGGAGATCGACCCGGCGCTGGGGGGACAGACCTGGTACCTGAGCTTCACGCGCGAGGCCGTGCCGACGGTGGACGTGGCCGGCGGCAGGATCACGGTGGTGCGGCCGACAGAGATCGAGGTCCGCCCGGAGGACGGCGAGGACCTGGACGCCGACTAGACCGTCCCGCCTTGCGGCAGGCGGGACGCCGCCAGGCTAGGTCTTCACCCGCATCAGGCATTCCTGCGCCACCGACGCCGCCAGACGGCCGTCCTGGGTGTACATCTCGCCCCGGATGAAGCCCCGGCCCTGCGAGGTGCTGGGGCAGTCCTGGTCGAACAGCAGCCAGTCGTTGAAGTCGACCGGGCGGTGGAACCACATGGCGTGGTCCAGGCTGGCCGACTGCAGGCCCGGCGTCTGCCAGGTCAGGCCGTGGACCCGCAGGGCGGTCTCCATGAAGGCCATGTCGCTGGCGTAGGCGAGGCAGGCCTGCTGCAGCTTCACTTCCGGGCCGATGGGCATCTTGGCCCGCATCCAGACCTGCTTGCGAGGCGGCTTGGGCACCGGCTTGAACATGTGCTGCGGATCGGGCCAGCGCAGGTCGATGGGGCGCGGGCGGGTCATCTGCTGCTTCATCTGCTCGGGCATGCGGTCGCCGTACTTGGCCAGCAGCTGGTCGAGCTCGGTCTTCACCGATTCCGGATCGGGATGCTCGGGCATCGGCGACTGGTGCTCCAGCCCGTCCTCGACCACCTGGAAGGAAGCGGCCAGGTTGAAGATCTGCTTGCCGTTCTGGATGGCGATGACCCGGCGGGTGGTGAAGGTGCCGCCGTCGCGGGAGCGGTCCACCTCGTAGAGCACCGGAATGTTCACATCGCCCGGACGGATGAAGTAGGCGTGCAGCGAGTGGCAGACCCGGTCCTGCACCGTCTCATAAGCCGCCAGCAGGGCCTGGGCGATGACCAGGCCGCCGAAGATGCGCGGGAAGCCCTCGTTGGGCGACACGCCGCGGAAGAGGTTCACCTCGATGGGCTCGAGGGCCAGGGTGGCGATCAGGTTTTCGGCGTCTTGCATGATGCGGTGCAATAAGCCCGCAGGGGCAAGGCGGCAAGCGGCTCGACGCCGCACGTCCTTGGCGCCAGTGTGTCGCCAGGGCGGAGGGAAACAACGATGGCGGGCATGCTGTTCATGGCGGCGAACCTGACGGCGATGGTCCTGTGGGCCGCGCTGATCCTGGCGCGCTTCTTCAAGCCGCTGCGGCGCGTCGTCGACCCTGCCGCGGGATATGTCGCCCCGGCGCTGTTCGCCGTGGGCTATCTGGTGCTCGTCGTGGCCTTCATCGGCAGAGCCGAGGGCGACATGGGCAGCCTGGCCGGGGTGGCGGCGATGTTCAGCCTGCCGGAAATGCTGCTGGCCGGCTGGCTGCACTACATCGCCTTCGACCTGTTCGTCGGCGGCTGGATCGCCCGCACCGGCGATGCCGAAGGCGTCTCGCCCTGGCTGCTGGCCCCGATCCTGGCGGCCACCCTGATCTTCGGTCCGATCGGCTTCCTGGCTTTTGTGGTGGTCAGGCTGGTGCGTGGGCGCCGTGCCGCCACGGTCGCGTCTTAAGGGCCGCTCATGCTGATCGCTTCCGCCGTCTCCCTCGCCCTGCTCTTCCAGTCCGGCTCCGGCCTCGCCTTTGGCGAGGCGCTGAGCCGCGCCGACAGGTACAAGGACGACCCCAAGGCCCAGCAATGGCGCCAGACGAAGATGGACCCCTTCGTCAAACCAAAGACCACGGCGCTGTTCGACCGCTGCTATTCCAGCGCGCTGCGGAGGCCGATGAACTTTTCGCTGGTGGTCAGCTTCAAGGACGGCAAGTTCGACCGCGTGGATCGTGACAGTGAGGACCAGGTCGCCGTCTGCATGGCCGACGTCTTCGCCGAGTACCGCTGGCCGACCCCGCCGCACCCGGACTTCGCCGAGAAGTTTAACCTCGACCTGGCGCCGCACTGATGCGCCGCTGGTTATTGTCGACGGTATTGACCCTCGTGTCCGTCTCGGCGTCCCATGCTGCGCAGGCGCCTTCGCCGGCGCCCCTAAACGCTGATGAATGCGCGGCACTCACTGCCGCCCTGGACGCCCACCTCACCCGTTGGTGGTTCAAAGGGCCTTACAAGGTCTTTGACGTCGCTGTGCCCAGCGAGTGGATCATAGACGATCCCAATTGGAAGCCAGACACCGCTATGAAGCCGCCACCGGGTGGCCCTTTGCGGTCTTTGACTTCCTGCAGGCTTTCGCTTGAGGCAAAGGGCCTGAGCAAGCCTATCCGTTTGAGAAAGACGCCCGCCTCGGCGCTGGCGGCGGACAGCAGGGCTCTGCGTGAAGAGCTCTACTGGGTGACGTCTCCCCACTTCGACCAGGGCGGCGCCCGAATGATCATCGCCTTTGGCCACCGCGGCGACCTGACACTGATGGAGGCCATTCGACAGCCCGATGGTCGCTGGATCGGCCGGACGACCTCCGATGGCTATTCCACCGTCGAGTAGTCAGAGATTCGCTCCGGACGCCCTTCCCTGCTAAAGGGCCCGCCCCATGCCCTTCACCGCCACCGTCCTGACCATGTTCCCCGAGGCCTTCCCGGGCCCGCTGGGCGTCAGCCTGATCGGCACCGCCTGGCGGGAAAGCGACCTGTGGCGGCTTGAAACAGTGGACATTCGGACCTTTTCCAAGGATAAGCGCGGCTTCCTCGACGACACCCCCGCGGGTGGCGGTCCTGGACAGGTGATGAAGGCGGACGTAATCGCGGCGGCGCTCGACAGCGTTGAGACTGCGGGACGGCCGCTTTTGTGTATGAGCGCCCGGGGTCAGCCCCTGACCCAGGCGAGAGTTTCCAAGTGGGCCGAGGCGCCGGGGATTGTTGTCCTCTGCGGCCGGTTCGAAGGGGTGGACCAGCGGGTGCTCGACGCCCGGGGGTTCGAGGAGGTCTCCGTCGGAGACGCGGTCCTGGCCGGTGGCGAGGCGGCGGCAATGGTGGCGATCGAGGCCTGTGTTCGTCTTGTCCCGGGGGTTCTCGGGCAGGCGGACAGCCTCAAGGAAGAAAGCTTCGAGGACGGTCTCCTCGAGCATCCGCAGTACACGCGACCGCGGACGTTCGAAGGGCTGGATATCCCCGAGGTGCTGCTGAGCGGCGACCACAAGCGGGTCGCGGCCTGGCGGCAGGAGATGAGAGAACTGACGACCCGCGAGCGACGGCCCGACCTCTGGTCAGCCCACCTCGCCAACTTACAGGCAAACGGCGCCCACAAGGGTAAGCCTCAGAAATAATTGGAGTAACGACAATGGCTGCGAACATTATCAAGCAACTGGAAAAAGAAGAGACCGAGCGTCTCGCCCAGATGCGCAAGACCCCCGACTTCCAGGCTGGCGACACCCTGCGGGTCAACGTCAAGATCAAGGAAGGCGAGCGCGAGCGCGTGCAGGCCTACGAAGGCGTCTGCATCGGCCGCCAGGGCGCCGGCATCCACGAGAGCTTCACGGTCCGCAAGATCAGCTTCGGCGAAGGCGTCGAGCGGGTCTTCCCGATCATGTCGCCGATGATCGACAGCATCGAAGTCAAGCGTCGCGGCGTGGTGCGTCGCGCCAAGCTCTACTACCTGCGCGACCGCCGCGGGAAGTCGGCCCGGATCGCCGAGCGCGCCATGGGCGCCAAGAAGGAAGTGGTCGAGACCGCCGGCGAATAAGCCGGTTCGTTTCGGTTCGAAATTGGAAAGGCCCCGCTGGAAACGGCGGGGCCTTTTTTTGCTTGGTGAGTTCGCCTTGGGGCTTCCTTCTCCCCTTGCGGGAGAAGGTGTCGGCGAAGCCGACGGATGAGGGGTCGCACCGGCGCTCAGGGCAATGCGGCCACCCCCTCTTCGCAGCTGAAAGACCTATCGACCCCTCATCCGGCCCTTCGGGCCACCTTCTCCCGCAAGGGGAGAAGGGCGCCCTGAGGCTACTTCGCCCCGGCGATATAGCCGTCGACCTGCTGCTCCAGCACATCCAGCGGCAGCGCCCCGTTTTCGAGCACCACCTCGTGGAAGCCGCGGATGTCGAACTTCGCGCCCAGGGCCGTTTTCGCCTTGTCCCGCAGCATCAGGATCTTCTGCTGGCCGACCATGTAGCTGGTCGCCTGGCCGGGGTTGCAGAGGTAGCGCTCGATCTCCTTGACGATATCGCGCTCGCTGAGCATCGAGTTCTCGCGGAAGAAGTCGATGGCCTTCTCGCGGCTCCACTTCATCGCATGCATGCCGCTGTCGGTGATCAGCCGCACCGCCCGCCAGGCTTCCAGGCTGAGGCGGCCGAAGTCGTTGATCGGGTCGATGTAGAATCCCATCTCCTTGCCCAGCCGCTCGGCGTAGAGGCCCCAGCCCTCGAGGTAGGCGCCGTAGAAGGCGAACTTGCGCGACTTCGGCAGGCTTTCCAGTTCCTGCGACAGGGCGATCTGGAAGTGGTGGCCCGGCGCGCCCTCGTGATAGGCGATGCCCTCGATCTGGGGTTTGAGCACCTGGGTCATGTCGGCCAGGTTGACGTAGAAGATGCCCGGCCGCGACCCGTCCGGGGTGGGCCGGTTGTAGAAGGCGACGCTCGCCGTCTCCTGGCGCCATTCCTCCACCGCCCGCACCTCCAGCGGCGCCTTGGGCAGGCGCTTGAAGTACTGCGGGGCCTTGGCCATCACCTGGGCGATGAAGCCGTTGGCGTCGGCCAGGTACCTGGCCTTGCCCTCGGGGGTGTTGGGGTACTGGTATTTCGGGTCGGTCTTCACCGTCCTGAAGAAGTCCTGCAGCGAGCCGGTGAAACCGATCTTGCCCATGATGACGCGCATCTCGCCCTGGATGCGCTCGAGGTTCTTCAGGCCCAGCTGGTGGATCTCCCCGGCCGTCATGGCGGTCGTCGTCGAGGTCTTCAGGCGGTAGGCGTAGTAGGCCTGGCCGTCCGGCAGGGCCCAGGCGCCGTTGTTGCCCCTGGCCAGCGGCTGCACCGCCTTCTGGGCGGCCAGGAAATGCTCGTAGCCTTCGCGGAACGGTCCGGTCAGCGCCGCCTTGCCCTCGGCCAGCAGGCGGTCCTTGTCGCCCTGCGGCACGCTCAGCTTGCCGACCTTGGCCTTGAAGTCGGCCCAGACCGCGGTGTCCTCGCCGGCCGTGAACGGCGCGCCCTTCAGCACGTTGCGGGCGTCGCCCTCGACGGGGGCGAAGGTGAAGGCCGGGGCGACGACGCCCCTGTCGGCGGACTCCCTGATGCCGGCGGAGACCTCGACCATCACCCGCCGGGTTTCCCTGATGCGGCTGACGTAGGCCTCGGCGTCGCCGATGCCGTCGACACGGTGGTTGTTGATCAGGAAGACCGGGATGTCGCCGGCCGGGCTGCCGTTGGTGGTCGCCTGGTAGAAGTGGTCGCGCCACTTCACCCCCTCGCGGGCCTGCTCCACCGACTGCTCGAACAGCCGCCAGCTGATCTGCGACTGCGGGCCGAGCTTGTCGAAGCTGAAGCCGGCCTTCATCCGCTTCAGCTGGTCCTCGGACAGGGCCAGGGCGCGGTCGGCGCCGGCGTCGGTGTAGTCGTCCAGCTTGCCGTAGTCGGTCTTCAGGCCGAGCGCCGTCATCGTCTCGGGGCTCAGCGCGATGGCCTCGTCGAAGGCGGCGTCGAGGAAGGCGGTGAATTTGGCGTCGACGCTGTCCTGGGCGAAGGCCGGTGCGGCCGAGGCGAGCTGGGCCAGCGGTCCGGCGAGGACGAGCCCGGCCAGGGCGAGGCGGCGGCTGATGGTCAGGTGGGACAAGGCGTAAACTCCCGGAAAATGAGGCAGCCGCAGTCTTCACGGTTCGGGCCCGGTGTCACCTGTCGGTTTTGTCATGATGCGAAGGCGGCAACTTCCTGCCCCGACCGCCTGTCGCGCGGACGTTTCGACGCACTTTTGTTGCGCCACTCTGGACGCAGCCCCCTGCCCCGTCCTAAACCGCCTGCATGGCCGGCAAGACCCTCTACGACAAGATCTGGGACGCTCACGCCGTCGCTCAGGATGGCGGCGAGACCGTTCTCTACATCGACCTGCACCTCATCCATGAGGTGACGACGCCGCAGGCCTTCGCCGGCCTTCGCGCCGCCGGCCGCAAGGTGCGCCGGCCGGACCGCACGCTCGCGGTCGCCGACCACAACACCCCGACCATCGGCCAGGCGCTGGGCGTCGACGCGGTCGAGGATCCGGAGGCCCGGCTGCAGCTGCAGACGCTGGGCCGCAACGTCGCCGATCACGGCATCGAATATTTCCCGATGGGCGACATCCGCAACGGCATCGTCCATGTGGTCGGGCCCGAGCAGGGCCGCACCCAGCCGGGCATGACCGTGGTCTGCGGCGACAGTCACACCTCGACGCACGGGGCGTTCGGGGCCCTGGCCCAGGGGATCGGCACCAGCGAGGTCGAGCATGTGCTGGCGACGCAAACCCTGCGCCAGGCCAAGTCGAAGAACATGCGCGTCACCGTTGACGGCCAGCTGGGTCCCGGGATCACCGCCAAGGACATGGCCCTGGCCATCATCGGGACTATCGGCACGGCCGGGGGCACCGGCTCGGTGATCGAGTTCGCCGGCGAGGCGGTGCGGTCGCTGTCGATGGAGGGCCGCATGACCCTCTGCAACCTGACCATCGAGGGCGGGGCCCGCGCCGGCCTGATCGCCCCGGACGAAACCACCTTCGACTACATCCGGGGCCGCCCGGCCGCGCCCAAGGGCGCCGCCTGGGACATGGCGGTCAGCTACTGGAAGAGCTTCTTCACCGACGAGGACGCCCATTTCGACCGCGAGGTCCGGCTGCGGGCCGAGGACATCGAGCCGACGGTGACCTGGGGCACCAGCCCGGAAGACACCTTGGCCGTCAGCGGTCATGTGCCGGACCCGGCCAGCTTTGCGACGCCGGACAAGCGCGCCTCCGTCGAGCGCGCCCTGGAGTACATGGGCCTGACCGCCGGCCAGGCGATCACCGACGCAAAAGTGGACGTGGTCTTCATCGGCAGCTGCACCAACAGCCGCATCGAGGACCTGCGCGCCGCCGCCAAGGTGGCGCAGGACGCCTTCCTGAATGGCCGCATGGTCGCGCCGCACGTCCGGGCCATGGTCGTGCCCGGCTCCGGCCTGGTCGCCGAACAGGCCGAGGCGGAGGGCCTCGACGCCATCCTGAAGGCCGCCGGCTTCGAGTGGCGCGAGCCGGGCTGTTCGATGTGCCTGGGCATGAATCCCGACAAGCTGACCCCCGGCCAGCGTTGCGCCTCGACCTCCAACCGCAACTTCGAAGGCCGTCAGGGCCGCGGCGGCCGCACCCACCTGATGAGCCCGGCCATGGCCGCCGCGGCGGCGATCGCGGGCCATATCGTCGACGTCCGGACCTTCCTGTGACCCTCACGGCGCTCGACCACATGGCGATGGTCGTGCACGACCTCGACACGGCGGTCGACGGCTACACGCGCCTGCTCGGCCGGGCCCCTGACTGGCTGGGACTGAGCGGTCCTGTCCGCCACGCCTGGTTCCAGCTGGGCAACACCGCCCTCGACATCATCGCCCCCGCCGGCCAGGGCCCGTCCGGCGCCTGGCTGGCCGAGCATGGCGAAGGCCTCTGGGGCCTGGCCTTCGCCAGCGACGACATCGAGGCCGAGCGCAAGCGGCTGGCCCGGCTGTCGATGCCCTCGACCGACGTCATGCCGATCCGCACCAAGTCGGCCGACGGCGAGGCCCGGATCTGGCCGACCTCGGTCCTCGACAGCGACGCCACCGCCGGCGTCACCGCCTTCCTGATCGGCGAGACCCCCGACTGGCCGGTCGCGCCGGCCAGCGGCGACGAGGCCGCCGCTGTCAGCGGCCTGGACCACGTCGTCGTCTCCACCCGCAACCCGACCCGCGCCGCCGCCCTCTATGGCGCGCG
This sequence comes from Caulobacteraceae bacterium, assembly GCA_004144935.1. Classification (GTDB taxonomy): domain Bacteria; phylum Pseudomonadota; class Alphaproteobacteria; order Caulobacterales; family Caulobacteraceae; genus Caulobacter. Next base: position 7,937 of record SDZP01000089.1, read on the forward strand.
CCTGGGCCTGGGCTTCAAGCTCGACCGCAGCAATCCCGACTGGGGCACGCGGCTGATGTTCTTCAAGGTCGGCGATCTCGTCGTCGAGGTGGCGCACCAGTTGAAGAACGAGCTGAGCGATGACCCGGACAGCCTCTGGGGCCTGACCTGGCGCGTTCCCGATGTCGCCGCCGCCCACGCCCGCATGACCGCCGCCGGCCTGTCGCTGAGCGAGGTCCGCGAGGGCCGCAAGCCCGGCAGCCGGGTCTTCACCGTCAAGGACGCCCCGGCCGGCGTCCCCACCCTGATCATCGGACCTGCCTGATGAAAGCCTTCACCCGCCTCGACGGCCGCGCCGCCCCGCTGCAGCTGGCCAATGTCGACACCGACCAGATCATCCCGGCCCAGTTCCTCAAGACCGTCGAGCGCGAGGGCCTGGGCAAGGGCCTGTTCTTCGCCCTGCGCTTCGACGACCAGGGCGGGGTGCGGCCGGAGTTCGTGCTCAACCGGCCGGAGTACAAGGGCGCCTCGATCCTGATCGCCGGCGACAATTTCGGCTGCGGCTCCAGCCGCGAGCACGCGCCCTGGGCGCTGATGGACTTCGGCATCACCTGCGTGATCAGCTCAAGCTTCGCCGACATCTTCAAGAACAACTGCCTGAACAACGGCCTGCTGCCGGTGATCCTCAAGCCGGAGGAGGTCGAGGCGCTGATGGACGAGGCCAAGGGCGGCAACCACGTCTTCACCGTCGACCTGGAAAGCCAGACGGTCACGGCCCCATCGGGCGCCAGGTTCCATTTCGACATCGACCCGGACCGCAAGGACAAGCTGCTCAAGGGCCTGGACGCCATCGGCGAGACGCTGCAGCACGCCGGAGACATCGACGTCTTCGAGAGCAGGCGCGCGCTCAGCACCCCCTGGATGGAAGCCTGAATGATCATCGTCATGGGCACGGTGCGGGTCGAGCCGGACGCCGTCGAGCGCCTGCGCCCGTCCATGGAGACGATGATGGCCGCCAGCCGGGCCGAGGACGGCTGCCTGACCTACGCCTACGCGCTCGACCTGCTGGAGCCGGGCCTGGTGCGGGTCTCCGAGCTTTGGACCGACCGGGCTTGCCTCGAAGCGCATTTCAAGACCGTGCACATGGCGGCCTGGCGAGCGGCGCTGGCCGGCCAGGTGCGCGAGCGCGACATCAAGCTGTACGAAGCCGGCGACGGCGAAGCCTTCTGACCCCGAGAGCGACATGACCACCCTCCTCCTGCTCCCCGGCGACGGCATCGGCCCCGAGGTGACCGCGCAGGTCCGCCGTGTCGCCCAGGCCCTGACACCCGACATCCAGCTGGACGAGCGCGACTTCGGCGGGGTCTCCTTCGACCGTCATGGCGCCCCGATCACCGACGAGGCTGTCGCTTCCGCGCTGGCCGCCGACGCGGTGCTGATGGGCGCCGTGGGTGGCCCCCAATGGACCGGCGTCGCCCGCCAGAGCCGTCCGGAGGCCGGCCTGCTGCGCCTGCGCAAGGAGATGCAGGTGTTCGCCAACCTGCGCCCGGCCCTCTGTTTCGACGCCCTGGCCGACGCCTCCAGCCTCAAGCGCGAGTTGGTCGCCGGCCTCGACATCATGATCGTCCGCGAGCTGACCGGCGGCGTCTATTTCGGCGAGCCGCGCTTCATCGAGACCCTGCCCGACGGCCAACGGCGCGGCGTCGACACCCAGGTCTATACGACGAGCGAGATCGAGCGGGTCAGCCGCGTCGCCTTCGAACTGGCCCGCGGCCGCAGGAACAAGGTGCACAGCGCCGAGAAGTCCAACGTCATGGAGTCGGGCCTGCTGTGGCGCGAGGTCGTCACTGACCTGCACAGGCGCGAATTTGCCGACGTCCAACTGGAGCACATCCTGGCCGACAACGCCGCCATGCAGCTGGTCCGCGCCCCCACCCAGTTCGACGTCCTGCTGACCGACAACCTGTTCGGCGACATCCTGTCGGACGCCGCCGCCCAGCTGACCGGCTCGCTCGGCATGCTGCCGTCCGCCGCGCTGGGCGAAGCCGGCCGCCCCGGCCTCTACGAGCCCATCCACGGCTCGGCCCCGGACATCGCCGGCCAGGGCGTCGCCAATCCGCTGGCCGCCATCCTGTCGTTCGAGATGGCTCTGCGCTGGAGCCTGAACCGGGCAGCCGAGGCAGATCGCCTGTTCGCCGCCGTCGAGGCGGCGCTGGCCGCCGGGGCTCGGACCCGTGATCTCGGCGGGGCGCTGTCGACCGTTGAAATGGGCGATGCGGTGCTGGCCGCGTTATAAGGCCCGATGGCCCGTCTCGACGCGCATGAGGAACAAGCCCTCGCCGAACTGGAAGCCTGGCGGGCCAGGCGCGCCAGGCCGCCCGGGCCCATGGACCGCGCCGCGCGCAACATGCAGGCGGCGGTCAACAACCTGATCCCCGAGCCGATCCATGCAGCGGTCACCAAGGTCATCGAGGGCCTGACCCGGACCATCCTGACTGGCTCGGACCTGACCACCGCCAAGCCGCTGCTCAACGCCTCGTTCGGGGCCCGCGAGGGGCTGGCGCGCCAGCGCATCGCCGCCTACCGAACCATGGCGGCGGCCGAGGGCGGGGTGGCCGGGGCCGGCGGCTTCCTGCTGGCCGCGGCCGACTTTCCGGTGCTGATCGGCTTCAAGATCAAGCTGCTGTTCGAGATCGCCGCCCTCTACGGCCACGACGGCGAGAGCTGGGACGAGCGGCTCTACATCCTGTCGATCTTCCAGCTGGCCTTCTCCAACGCCGACCATCGCCAGGCCGTGCTGCAGACCCTGGAGACCTGGGACGAGACCGAACGCGTCGCCTCGCCGGACGCGTTCGACTGGCGCACCTTCCAGCAGCAGTACCGCGACTACATCGACCTGGCGAAACTGGCCCAGCTGATCCCGGTGATCGGCGCGCCGGTGGGCGCCTTCGTCAATTACCGGCTGCTCGACCAGCTGGGCGCAGTGGCGATGAACGCCTACCGCATGCGGTGGCTGCGCGCGCGGGGGTGACCTCGCCGTCGCCCTGATCCAGACTATCTGCCTGCTCACACCCCCCGCAGGAGTCCCCCATGCCCCACGAC
>SDZP01000470.1 GCA_004144935.1 Caulobacteraceae bacterium
ACCCCAACCGGCTGCAGCACTATTACCAGTACCAGGTGATCCTGAAGCCGAACCCCGAGGACATGCAGGACCTCTACCTCGGCTCGCTCGAAGCCATCGGCCTCGATCTGAAGCTGCACGACATCCGCTTCGTCGAGGACGACTGGGAGAACCCCACGGTCGGCGCCTGGGGTCTCGGCTGGGAAGTCTGGTGCGACGGCATGGAGGTGTCGCAGTACACCTACTTCCAGCAGGTCGGCGGCCTCGACGTGAACCCCGTCGCCGGTGAGCTCACCTACGGCCTCGAACGGCTGGCGATGTATGTGTTCGGCGTCGACAACGTCTACGACCTGCCGTTCAACGACCCCGGCAGCCCGCTCGGCGCGGCCACCTATGGCGACGTCTTCCTCGAAAACGAGCGCCAGTTCAGCCAGGCCAACTTCCACGCCTATGACGTCGCCACCCTCAAGCGTCAGTTCGAGGACATGGAGACCCAGGTGCCGCTGATCCTGGCCCAGTCCTATCAGGGCAAGGCCCTGGTGCTGCCTGCCTACGACCTGGTCCTCAAGGCCAGCCACCTGTTCAACCTGATGAACGCCCGCGGCGCCATCGCCGTCGCCGAGCGCGCCAGCTACATCGGCCGCATCCGCGATCTCTGTAAGGCCTGCGCCTCGGCTTGGGTCGAGTCCCAAGGGGCGGAAAACTAAGATGCCCCAGCTTCTCCTCGAGCTCTTCTCCGAAGAAATCCCCGCGCGCATGCAGGCCCAGGCCGCGCGCGATCTCGAACGCCTGATCCGCGACGGCCTTTCCGCCGCCGGCCTGATCACCGAAGGCATGAAGGCCTTTGCCGGGCCGCGCCGCCTGGCCCTGGTCATCGAAGGCGTGCCCGTCGCCCAGGCCGACCGCGACGAAGAGGTCAAAGGGCCCCGCGTCGGCGCGCCTGACCAGGCCATCGACGGCTTCCTGCGCAAGACCGGCCTGACCCGCGAGCAGCTGTCGGAGCAGGGCGGCGTCTGGTTCGGCCGCATCCAGACCGCCGGCCGGCCGACCGTGGAGATCATCGCCGAGCTGGTCGAGGCCACCGTCCGCGGCTTCCCCTGGCCGAAATCGATGACCTGGGGCAGCGGCAAGCTGCGCTGGGTCCGCCCGCTGCAGCGCATCCTCTGCGTCTTCGACCGCGAGGTCGTGCCGATCAGCTTCGAGGGCCTCGATGCCGGCGACCTATCCCAGGGCCACCGCTTCATGGGCAGCGGCCAGGTCTTCCGCGCCCGCGACTTCGACGAATACCGCGAGGCCCTGCTGGGCCACTACGTCGTCCTCGACGCCGAGGAGCGCAAGGAGCGCATCCTCGAGGGCGCCCGCACCCTCTGCTTCGCCCGCAACCTCGAACTGGTCGAGGACGAGGGCCTGCTGGACGAGGTCGCCGGCCTCGCCGAATGGCCGACGCCGATCCTCGGCGACATGGATCCGGCCTTCCTCGACCTGCCGCCCGAGGTCATCCGCACCTCCATGCGCACCCACCAGAAATACTTCGCCGTCCGTGACCCCGCGACCGGCAAGCTGGCCCCGCACTTCCTGGTCGTCGCCAACATCGCGGCCGAGGACGGCGGCAAGGTCATCGCCGCCGGCAACGCCAAGGTGCTGTCGGCGCGCCTGAGCGACGCGCGCTTCTTCTGGGACGAGGACCGCAAGAGCGGCTTCGATGCCTGGCTGGAGAAGCTGTCGGGCGTCACCTTCCACGCCAAGCTGGGCACCATGGCCGAGCGAGTCGAGCGCATCGCCGCCCTGGCCCGCGAAATCGCCCCCCTGGTCGGCGCCGATCCCGACACCGCCGAGAAAGCCGCCCGCCTGGCCAAGGCCGACCTCGCCAGCCAGATGGTCGGCGAATTCCCCGAACTGCAGGGGGTGATGGGTCGCTACTACGCTGGCGCCGACGGCCTCGACCCGGTCCTGGCCGACGCCATCCGTGACCACTACCGCCCGCAAGGCCCGGGCGACTCCGTGCCGACCGCGCCGGTCAGCATCGCCGTGGCCCTGGCCGACAAGCTGGATACCCTCGTCGGCTTCTTCTCCATCGATGAGAAGCCGACCGGCTCGAAGGACCCCTACGCCCTGCGCCGCGCCGCGCTCGGCGTCATCCGCATCATTCTGGAATCGGGCAAGCGCCTCGCGCTCAACACCGTCAGCGGCGTCCAGGCCAACGATCTGATGCCCTTCTTCGCCGACCGCCTGAAGGTCACCCTCCGCGACCAGGGCAAGCGCTTTGATCTCGTCGACGCGGTCTTCGCCCTCAACGACGACGACCTCGTCCGCATCGTCGCCCGGGTCGAGGCCCTCGACGGCTTCCTGAAGACCGACGACGGGGCCAACCTGCTGGCCGGCTACCGCCGCGCCGCCAACATCCTCAAGGCCGAGGAGAAGAAAGGCCCGCTGCCGACCGGCATGGT
>SDZP01000471.1 GCA_004144935.1 Caulobacteraceae bacterium
CGCCGGAAGACGCCCTGACCCGGCTGAAGCGCATCGATGACGCGCTCGACACCATGATGGCCAACAACGAGGGGCCTTTGCGGCTCATGCTGGCGGCGGCCCTGGAGCAGGGGCGCAACCGCAGGCCCGGCGACCCGCCCCGCCGGCAGAACCGGCGGACGCCGCTGATCGAGGCGGCGCTGGAGCCCTGGCGCGGCCAGTTCGCAGCGGCGGCGCTCGACCGGTTGATCCATGCCCTGGCGCTGGTGGTCGGCTCGGAGTCGATGATCGTCTTCAAGGACGTGACGCCGCTTTCGGAGGCGGAGGCGAAGGCGACGAAGGCCTGGATGATGGCAGCCTTGCTCGAGGCCGCAAAGAAGGGCCTCTGACTGGTTACCTTCGGCTGACAGATGCGTTGTTGCGTGATGCTATGGCGGCGTGGCCGCTAAGGATATTCGATGAGCGACACTCCCAACTGGCGAAGCCGACTTCCGGGCGCCCGGCTGCCGTCGCCCGGCCTGACCAAGGCGCTGATCGCCGGGTTCGAGGGCGTGCGCCTGAGCGTCGAGGAGGCGGAGGACAGCCTGGTCGCCGCCGCCGACCGGCTCGCTCCGCTGCGGGCCCCCTGGGCGCGGGAGGCGTTCAACATCCTGGCTATTTCCGGCGGCGCGGCAGGCGGCGCCTATGGGGCCGGAATCCTGGTCGGCATGACCCGCGCCGGCCGACGACCGGACTTCGCCATCGTCACCGGGGTCAGCACCGGGGCCCTGATCGCGCCGTTCGCCTTCCTCGGCCCCAGCTGGGACGATCGGCTGACCGACGCCTACACCGGCGGCCACGCCTCCGACCTGCTGGGCCTGGGCAAGCTGGCCCCGGGCTCGGGCGCCATCTTCCGGGCCGAGTCCCTCGACCGGCTGGTCGGCAAGTTCATCGACGCGGAGATGCTCGCCGCCATCGCCGCCGAGCACGCCAAGGGCCGTCGCCTGCTGGTGGCGACCACTGATCTGGATCGCCAGCGCACGGTGATCTGGGACATGGGCGAGATCGCCCGCCACGGTGGGGAGGAGGCGCTGGCGCTGTTCCGCACCGTGCTGGTCGCCTCCGGCAGCCTGCCCGGCATCTTCCCGCCCAAGCGCATCGTCTGCCAGGCCGACGGGGTGCTGTACGAGGAGATGCATGTCGACGGCGGCGTCACCACGCCGCTGTTCCTGATGCCCGAGGCCCTCCTGCGCTGGCGAAAGCTCGGCCAGCGGCTGGCCCGCAGCCAGGTCTATGCCATCGTCAACACCGTGCTCGACCAGGCCCCGCGCACCACCCAGAACAACATCGCCGCCATCCTGATCCGCAGCTTCGACACCATGCTGCGCTTCAGCTACCGCCACGCCATCGAGGTGACGGCGGCGTTCTGCGCCCGCCACCGGCTGCCGTTCAGCGTCGCCACCATCCCCGACCCCGGCGAGGCGTTCAGCATGATGAGCTTCGACACGGTCAGCATGCGCCGCAACTTCGACAACGCCGTCGAGCGGGCCATGGGCGATAACCTGTGGTCGACCCCGGTGGCCGAGCCGTCGGTCGCCGCCGGCCTGCTGCAGTCGCTGAAGATGCGGCCCGACCGGGCCGGCGCGGTGCCGCGCGACGCCGACAAATCGGCGGCGATCGCTCCGGACCCGGAATGACACCGTGACCGGGGAAGCCCGATCCGTTCGTGGGCCGTCTGTAGAGCAGCCCTAGTGCGCCGCCGTCTTCTTCTTCGGGATCAGGTGCAGCAGGCCGACGATGATCCCGCCGATCATCAGCCCTACCACCGCCGACAGGCCGGCGAAGGTGAACCAGCCGAGGATCGGGCCGACGCCGGGGACCGCGGCGGCGGCATGCGCCGCCCCCTCCACCCAGACCGGCACCGGGCCGAAGTGATAGTGCTCGAGCCCGTGGACGATGATGCCGCCGCCGACCCACAGCATGGCGGCGGTGCCGACGATCGACAGGCCCGACAGTACGCTCGGCATGGCGCGGACCAGGCCTTCGCCCAGTTTGGCGGTCGGCTTGCGCGGGCTCTTGGCCAGGTGCAGGCCGATGTCGTCCATCTTCACGATCACGGCGACCACCCCGTAGACGGCGATGGTGATGCCGATGCCGACGACCAGCAGGGCGACGGCGCGGATCATCAGCGGCTGGCTGGCCACCTCGCCGAGCGCGATGGCCATGATCTCGGCCGACAGGATCAGGTCGGTGCGGATGGCGCCGGCCACCTTCTGCTTTTCCAGCTCGGCCGAGCTCAGCGCCAGGTCCTCGGGACCGTCGACCTCGTGCTCACCGTGGAAGAAGGCCTCGAAAATCTTTTCGGACGCCTCGAAACAGAGGTAGGCGCCGCCCAGCATCAACAGCGGCTGGATGGCCCAGGGGGCGAACACGCTGAGCAGCAGGGCGCCGGGCAGCAGAAAGAC
>SDZP01000472.1 GCA_004144935.1 Caulobacteraceae bacterium
CAGTTGCCCCTCGCGCCGACTCCCGCCAGTCGCTAAACCCCCTGTGGCCTGCGTCAGACGGGCAAAGGGCCGGAGACGCCTGTATGAGTTCCGAAAACCTCTCGATCCCTTCCCTGGACAGGGGGCTCGTCCTCGACGCCGTGCGCGTCACCGAGGCGGCCGCCATCGCCAGTTGGGCCCTGGTCGGGCGCGGCGACGAGATGGCTGCCGACCAGGCCGCTGTCGACGCCATGCGCAACGCGCTGAACGATCTGGAGATCGAGGGCGTCATCGTCATCGGCGAGGGCGAGCGGGACGAGGCGCCGATGCTCTACATCGGCGAGAAGGTCGGCAAGGGCGGCCCCCGGGTCGATATCGCCCTGGACCCGCTGGAAGGCACCAGCCTGACCGCCAAGGCCCAGGCCAACGCCCTGGCCGTCATGGCCTGGGCCCCGGCCGGCACCCTGCTCAACGCGCCCGACACCTACATGGACAAGATCGCCTGCGGGCCGGGCTACCCGGCCGGCATCCTCGATCTGGACAAGAGCCCGGCGCAGAACGTCCAGGCCCTGGCGGCCGCCAAGCATACCACCCCCGACCAGATCACTGTCTGCGTCCTCGACCGCCCGCGCCATGCGGAGATCATGGCCAGCCTGCGCTCGGTCGGAGCGCGCGTGGCGCTGATCTCCGACGGCGACGTGGCCGGGGTGATCAACACCGCCGATCCGGAAACCGGCATCGACCTCTACATCGGCCAGGGCGGCGCGCCCGAAGGGGTGCTGGCCTGCGCGGCGCTGAAATGCGTCGGCGGCCAGTTCCAGGGCCGGCTGATGTTCCGCAACGCCGACGAGAAGGCTCGGGCCGGCCGCCTCGGCATCACCGACCTCGACCGCAAGTACGATCTGGACGACATCGTCCGCGCCGACGCCATCTTCGTGGCCACCGGCGTCACCAAGGGGGCGCTGCTCGACGGGGTCACCTATCGCAATGGCTTTGTTCATACCCATTCTCTCGTCATGAACAGCCACAGTCACACCGTGCGAGAAGTGCGGATGAAGCGAGCGCTCTGATGGCGGATGGCTCGGGTCCCCCCAACGCCGTCTTGGGCGACTTCCTGGGCGTCCGCAAATCCCTGACCGGCCGTGTCTGGCGACGTCGTCCGGCCGATGAGGCGGTCAGCCGCGAGCATCAGTTGCGCCACGGCCTCAGCGAGCCCCTGGCCCGGGCCTTGGCCTCGCGCGGCATCACCGCCGAGGGGGGAGGGGACTTTCTCAGTCCGACCCTCAAGGCCCTGTTCCCCGACCCCTCCAGCTTCGCCGACATGGACCGCGCCGCCGAGATCCTCGTCGACGCCGCCGTCAGCGGCCGGCCCGCCGTGGTCTTCGCCGACTATGACGTCGACGGGGCCAGCAGCGCCGCCCAGCTGGTCCGCTGGTTCCGGGCCATGGGCCGCGACCTGCCGGTCTATGTCCCCGACCGCATCCTCGAGGGGTACGGCCCCAGCCCCGCCGCCTTCCGCAAGCTCAAGGAGAGCGGCGCCGAGCTGGTCATCACCGTCGACTGCGGCGCCGCCGCCCACGACGCCCTGATCGAGGCCGCGCGCATCGGCCTCGACGTCGTGGTCATCGACCACCACCTGATGCGCGGCGAGCCGCCGCCCGCCGCCGCCCTGGTCAATCCCAACCGCCCCGACTGCCAGTCCGGTCAGGGTCACCTGGCCGCCGCCGGGGTGGTGTTCGTGCTGCTGGCCGCCCTCAATCGAGAGGCCCGAAGGCGCGGCCTGTTCGAGGACCGCGCCGCCCCCAACGTCATGGACTGGCTGGATCTCGCCGCCATGGGCGCCTTCTGCGACGTCACCTCGCTGACCGGCTTCAACCGCGCCCTGGCCGCCCAGGGGCTGAAGGTGATGAGCGGCTGGCGCAACATCGGCCTGAAGGCCCTGCTCGACGTCGCCAAGAGCCAGGGCCCGGCGACCAGCTTCCACGCAGGCTTCATCCTCGGCCCGCGAATCAACGCCGGCGGCCGTATCGGCCGGGCCGACCTCGGGGCTCGCCTGCTGAGCACCGAGGATCCGGAGGAGGCCACCGCCCTGGCCCTGGAACTGGACGCCCTCAACGCCTCCCGCAAGGAGGTCGAGAAGGCGGTCATCGACGAGGCGGTCTCGGCCATCGAGAAACAGAGCAATTTCGACCCCGACGCGCCGGTCATCGTCGTCGCCGGCGACGGCTGGCATCCGGGCGTGGTCGGCATCGCCGCCGGGCGCCTGCGAGAGCGCTACCGCAAGCCGGTCATCGTCATCGGCATCGACCGGCCGGCCGACGTCGGCAAGGGCTCCGGCCGGTCGCAGCCGGGGGTCAACCTCGGCCGCGCCATTCAGTCGGCCTATGACGACGGCCTGCTGCTGGCCGGCGTCATAGGCCGACTGAATGGCGCGGCCGAGGTT
>SDZP01000473.1 GCA_004144935.1 Caulobacteraceae bacterium
CCCGGGTGACCGGTGTGGCGATAGTAGATCTTCTGTTCGAGCTTGCGGCCCGTGAACTTCACCTTGTCGGCGTTGATAACGACGACGAAGTCGCCGCAATCGACGTGCGGGGTGTAGTCAGGACGGTGCTTGCCGCGAAGACGCATGGCGATGAACGAGGCGAGGCGGCCAACGATGGCGTTCTCGGCGTCGATCACGATCCACTTCTTCTCGACCTCGGCGGGCTTCAGCGAAGCCGTGGTCTTCATCATGGGTTCAAGATTCCAGTTCGGGCGGGAGCAAGCGGCCCCCGACGTGAGGGCGGGCTAGTACGGGGCGAACGGCGCGATGTCAACCGTAGTGATAGCGCCAAAACGGGCTTATGATATTGAAAATGCTCGCAATTCGTCATACGGTATCATAATACCGCGACATTTCCACCTCCCCTGCCCGCCTTTTGCCGTCTAGTCTGCCCGGATGAGCCCCCATCGACGCGCCTTTATCGCCGGATCGGTCAGCGCCGTCGCGCTGACCGGCGGCGCTGCAGCCCAGGAGACCCGCATGTACGGCCTGATCGGCAAGATGACCGCCCACCCGGGACAACGCGACGCCCTGATCGCCATCCTGACCGCGGAAACCGCCGGCATGCCCGGCTGCCTCAGCTATATCGTGGCGCGCGACGCCAAGGAGGCGGACGCCCTGTGGGTGACGGAAGTCTGGCAGACGCAGGCGGACCATCAGGGATCCCTGAAACTGCCGTCGGTCCAGGCCGCAATCGCCAGGGGGCGACCGTTGATCAAGGACATGTGGCCGTATTTCGAGACGCAGCCGGTGGGCGGGGTGGGCCTGCCGGCTTAGCGAAGCCGGGGGGCATTATAGCCCGGATGCGGCGGGGCGAGAGGCCTGAAGACCGGCAAACCCTTGCCGCGTTCGGGTTTCCGGTAGCCGGGCCGTAGGTCCAGGCCGCGGATTTGTAGCCCGCCGCGTAGGCCGGATGTAGGCCGGTCGTCGGAGACTGTAGGCCGGCGAGAGGCCACGCCGGACCACATCCGAGCAGCCCTTAGAAGATCAACGAAACGGCCGTTCGAATCCTTGATGAATATGTCTAGACATATTCATCAGAGCCGCCGGACGCGCCAGGCGAACAGGGTGGCGGCGGCCAGAAGCAGCACCGCGCCGGCCTGGTGCAGGACGCCCAGCCACAGGGGCACGACCAGCATCAGGGCGGCGATGCCGAGCAGCACCTGCAGAAGGACGGCGCCGCCGAGGATGAAGGCGGCCTGTTTCGAGTCGGGACCGAGTTCCCGGCTGCGGCTCGCCATGGCGACGACGACGACGGTGGCCAAGGCGATGGCGTAGGCGCCGAGGCGATGGTGCAGCTGCACCGAGGCCTGGTTATGGGCCAGCGTCTGCCAGAGGCCCGAACCGGCGTAGTCCTGCGGCCAGAGATGACCGTTCATCAGCGGCCAGTCGTTGTAGACGAAGCCGGCGTCGGTGCCGGCGACCAGGGCGCCCAGCAGGCACTGCGCAAAGATGACGCCCAGGAAGACCAGGGCGCCGGCCCGCCAGCGGGTGACACTGGCCTGGCGCGGCTTGCCGGCGAAGGCGTCCAGAGCCGTCCAGACGACGGCGACGAAGAGGATCAGGGCCAGGCCCAGATGCAGGCCGAGGCGCTCGGGGGCCACCGAGACCCGCTCGGAGAGTCCGCTGGCCACCATCCACCAGCCGGCGAGCCCCTGCAGGCCGCCAAGCACCAGCAGGCCGGCGCAACGCCAGATCAGGCGACGGGGGATCTGGCGGCGGACCAGGAAGACCACGAAGGGAATGGCGAAGACCAGGCCGACCAGACGGCCCAGCAGCCGGTGGCCCCACTCCCACCAGAAGATGCCCTTGAACTCGGCCAGGGTCATGTCGGCGTTGACCAGCTTGAACTGCGGGATCTGCTGGTACTTGTGGAAGGCCTCGGCCCAGGCGGCGTCGCCCATCGGCGGCAGGGCGCCCATGATCGGCTTCCACTCGGTGATGGAGAGGCCCGAGCCGGTCAGGCGCGTGGCCCCGCCGACCGCCACCATGGCCAGGATGAACAACGCCACCACACCAAGCCAGACGGCCACGGGGGTGGAGCGGTCGGAACGCAGGAACGACGTCATGGCGGCGGTTTAGGCCTGAGCGAGGGGTGGGTCCAGATGTCGTTGCAGAGCGCGGTTCTCTGCTTCGTGGGGGATGGCCGGGATGACGGAGGACGGGAGAGCGGGCATACTGAAGCCATGCCTCTGCCCGGCCTATTCGGCCTCGTGCTGATCAGCTTTGTCTTCGGCGCTCTGGCGGCGCTGGCGACGGGGCGTCGGCGGTCGGCGTTCACCGGCATGGCGGCGGCGCTGGCCGGAGGGCTGGCGGCGCCCTGGATCGGCGGGCTGGCGGGATGGCCGGTGACGACC
>SDZP01000474.1 GCA_004144935.1 Caulobacteraceae bacterium
GCCGGGGCCTGTGGACAACAGGCTTAACGCCGGGCCAAAAGCTGAAGCCATGCCTGCTGGATATCTCCGCTCTTTCGCCAAGGTCGCAACCCTCGACGAGGCGCTCGAAGTCGCCCGGTCGCTGCTGGCCGTCCTTGCCCCCGTCGCCACGATCAAGAGCCTGCTGGTCGAGCCATACTACAAGGAGGAAGGCTGGATCGAGGTCACGCCGACCTTCAGCGCGGTGGACCTGGAGGCGGCGAAGGCCTTGCTGGCCGAGGAATGGGTGGAGTCCGGGGGCAGCTTCATCTGGAACGCAGAGGCCCACTGGAACCAGGGGGAGGGGGCGCAATTTGCTGTCCCGGGTATCGTCTGGGCGCTGCTCGAAAGCCTGGACTGAACCGCCGTTTGCCTTGACTTTCCAAGGCCCGCATGCGCCCTTCCGCGCCTCTCGAAATCCGACTCTCAAAGCTTCAGATTCATGCACGCCTATCGCACCCATACCTGCGGCGCCCTGCGCGCCACCGACACCGGCGCCGCGGTGCGCCTGTCCGGCTGGATCCATCGCAAGCGTGACCACGGCGGCCTGCTGTTCATCGATCTGCGCGACCATTACGGCCTGACGCAGCTGGTCCTGCACCCGGGCACGCCGGGGTTCGACGCCGTCGAGCGGCTGCGGGCCGAGAGCGTCATCCGGGTCGACGGCGAGGTTGTCGCCCGTTCGGCCGAGACGGTGAACGCCAACCTGGACACCGGTGAAGTCGAGGTCCGGATCAGCGGCGTCGAGGTGCTGTCGGAGGCCGCCGAACTGCCCCTGCCGGTATTTGCCGAGCCGGATTATCCCGAGGAAATCCGGCTGAAGCACCGGTATCTCGATCTCCGCCGCGAGACCCTGCACAGGAACATCGTCCTGCGCTCGAAGGTCATTCACAGCATCCGCTCGCGGATGGTCGGCCAGGGCTTCCTCGAGTACCAGACCCCGATCCTGACGGCGTCGTCGCCGGAAGGCGCGCGGGACTTCCTGGTGCCCTCGCGCCTGCACCCCAGCAAGTTCTACGCGCTGCCGCAGGCTCCGCAGCAGTTCAAGCAGCTGCTGATGGTCTCCGGCTTCGACCGCTATTTCCAGATCGCCCCCTGCTTCCGCGACGAGGACCTGCGCGCCGACCGCAGCCTGGAGTTCTACCAGCTCGACGTCGAGATGAGCTTCGTCACCCAGGAAGACGTCTTCGCCGCCATCGAGCCGGTGATGCACGGGGTGTTCGAGGAGTTCGCCGACGGCAAGTCGGTGACCCCTTACCCGTTCCCGCGCATCGCCTATCGCGACGCCATCGCCTGGTATGGCAGCGACAAGCCCGACACCCGCAACCCGATCAAGATGTCGGACGTCTCGGAAAGCTTCCGGGGCGGCGGTTTTGGCCTGTTCGCACGTATCCTCGAGACCGAGAAGAACGCCGTCTGGGCCATCCCGGCGCCGGGCGGCGGCTCGCGCGCCTTCTGCGACCGGATGAACAGCTGGGCGCAGGGCGAGGGCCAGCCGGGCCTCGGCTACATCTTCTGGAGCGAGGACCAGGGCGCCTGGGGCGGCCCGATCGCCAAGAACCTCGGCCAGGAGCCGACGCAGGCGCTGATGAGCAGCCTGGGTCTGGGCAGCGGCGACGCCGCCTTCTTCGTGGCCGGCGATCCGGGCGTCTTCTACAAGTTCGCCGGTTCGGCCCGCACGCGGGTCGGCACGGAGCTGAAGCTGATCGACGAGGGGACGTTCGAGTTCTGCTGGATCGTCGACTTCCCGATGTTCGAATGGTCGGACGAGCTGAAGAAGGTCGACTTCAGCCACAACCCCTTCTCGATGCCGCAGGGCGAGCTGGAGGCGCTGGAGACCAAGAGCCCGCTCGACATCCTGGCCTACCAGTACGACATCGTCTGCAACGGCTACGAGCTGTGCTCGGGCGCCATCCGGAACCACAAGCCGGAGATCATGCTGAAGGCCTTCGAGATCGCCGGCTATGGGGCCGAGGTGGTCGAGGAGCAGTTCGGCGGCATGCTGAACGCCTTCCGCTATGGAGCCCCGCCGCACGGCGGGCTGGCGCCGGGCATCGACCGCATCGTCATGCTGCTGGCCGGCCAGACGGCCATCCGCGAGGTCATCGCCTTCCCGCTGAACCAGCAGGGGCAGGATCTGCTGATGAGTGCGCCGTCGGAAGTTGACGACAAGCAGTTGAAAGAGCTGCACATTCGGCTGAACCCGCCGATCAAGGTCTGATCGCGGCCTCGTCCGGACAGCAAAACGCCCGCCTGAACAGGCGGGCGTTCCTGTTTGAGCCGACGGCTGTCAGCGCGGCGGTTTGGGGGCCGGCGGCGGCTTGGGCGGGGGCGGAGCGTTGTTGATCACCACCACCCGGCGACCCTTGCAGAGGCGGGCGGTGAG
>SDZP01000475.1 GCA_004144935.1 Caulobacteraceae bacterium
CTTCGCCACCACCGAGATCCGCAAGGTGCCGGTGACCATCCTCAGCCGCTGCCAGCGCTTCGACCTGCGCCGCGTCGAGCCGCCGGTGCTGGCCGCCCACCTGGAGAAGATCTGCGAAAAGGAAGGCGCCAAGGTAGAGGCCGAGGGCATCGCCCTGATCTCCCGCGCCGCCGAGGGGTCCGTCCGCGATGGCCTCTCCATCCTCGACCAGGCCATCGTCCAGACCGACCCCGGCCAGATCGTGCCGGCCAAGGTGGTGCAGGACATGCTGGGCCTGGCCGACCGCAGCCAGACCATCGAGCTGTTCGAACAGATCATGCGCGGCGAGACCGGGGCCGCGATCCACACCTTCCGCACCCTCTGGGGCTTCGGCGCCGACCCGGTGCAGGTGGTGCTCGACCTGCTCGAACACAGCCACCAGTCGGCGGTCTCCAAGGCCCTCGGCCCCGACGCGCTCGCCATGCCCAAGGAGCAGGCCCAGCGCCTGGCCGCCGTCGGCGCCCTGGCGTCCGCCGGCAGCCTGTCGCGCCTCTGGCAGATGCTGCTGAAAGCCCATGACGAGGTCCGCCGCGCCCCAGACCCCAGCGCCGCGGTCGAGATGGCCCTCATCCGCCTGACCTACGCCGCCGACCTGCCGGGTCCCGAGGAGGCCCTGAAGGCCCTGCGAAACGGCGAGCCGCTCGGCGGCGGCCCCTCCGGCGGCGGTGGCGGCGGCCAGTCCGGCGGCGCGGTCGCCCAGGCCCGATTCGCCCAGCCGGTCGCGCAACAGGCCGTCCCCCAGACCTCGGCCCTGACCGAGGCCGCCACCCTGGCCACCTTCGACGACGTCCTCAAGCTGATCGAGGCCAAGCGCGACATCGGCATCAAGCTGGACGTCGACCGCTACCTGCGGCTGGTCAGCTACCGCCCCGGCGCCATCGTCTACGAACCGGCCCCCAACACCCCGGCCAACTTCGCCGGCCGCCTGGTCTCCCGCCTCAAGGAATGGACCGGCCAGCCGTGGCTGGTCGCGGCCGAGGGCGGCGGCGGGGCCGAGACCGCCTGGGAAAAGCAGAAGCGCGAGCAGAAGGAAGCCCGCGCCGAGATCGAGGCCGACCCCTTCGTCCGCTCGGTGATGGAGGCCTTCCCGGGGGCGGAGATCCTCGGCGTCAAGCAGCTTGCCATTCCGCAGGGGGAAGCGGCTAGCGAACCGCCTGTGGAACCGGAAGACGAGGATTAGGGATCGATGATCCTTCTCCCCTTGGGGGAGAAGGTGGCGGCGTAGCCGCCGGATGAGGGGTCGCACCGGCCCCGAGCGATTGGCGCTCCAGCCGCCGGCCCGCAGCGTCCACGTTCATCGACCCCTCATCCGAGCCCTTCGGGCCCACCTTCTCCCCCAAGGGGAGAAGGGAAAAAAACAAAAGGGGAGAGACCATCATGACCGCAGCCAACGGCCGCAAATCCATCTTCATCACCGGCGGCGCCTCGGGCATGGGCCTGGAGACCGCCCGCCTGTTCGCCGGCGAAGGCTGGTTCGTCGGCGCCTGCGACGTCAACGCCGCCGGCCTGGACGCCCTGCAGGCCGAACTCGGCGACGCCGTCCTCACCCAGGTCCTCGACGTCACCGACCGCGCCGCCTACGCCGCCGCCCTGGACGCCTTCGCGAAAGCCACCGACGCCAAGCTTGACCTGCTGTTCAATAACGCCGGCATCGGCCGCGGCGGTCCATTCATCGACATGCCGTGGGACGACGTCATGGCCGTGGTCAACGTCAACCTGGTCGCCGTGCTCAGCGGGATCCACTTGGCCGCCCCGCTACTGAAAGCCACGCCCAACAGCCTCTGCTTCACCACCTCGTCGTCCTCGGCCATCTTCGGCATCCCCAACATCGCCGTCTATTCGGCCACCAAGCACGCGGTGAAGGGCCTGACCGAGGCCCTGTCTGTCGAACTGCGGGCCCACGGCGTGCGCGCCGCCGACACCCTGCCCGGCATGATCGACACCCCCATCCTGCCCGACGCGGCGAAGGCCACCGCGCCCAAGGAGGGCATGTGGCGGCTCACACCGCCGCGAG
Organism: Caulobacteraceae bacterium; assembly: GCA_004144935.1. Classification (GTDB taxonomy): domain Bacteria; phylum Pseudomonadota; class Alphaproteobacteria; order Caulobacterales; family Caulobacteraceae; genus Caulobacter. Next base: position 2,054 of record SDZP01000475.1, read on the forward strand.
AAGTGGCCCAGGCGGTGTGGGACGCCTACCATTCGAACAAGATTCACTGGTACGTCCCCTCCGAACTCGAGGCTTACGACGTGATGCAGACCCAGGCGCCCGAGGCGATCCGGGACCAGATGCTGACCGCCGGCGGCCTCTTCAGCGAAGGAAGCGACAAGCCATGAAAGACCTCCAGGGACTGATGAAACAGGCCCAGGCCATGCAGGCCAAGCTGGCCGAAGCCCAGGAAAAGGCGGCCGCCATCGTCGTCGAAGGCACCAGCGGCGGCGGCATGGTCAAGGTGACCTTGAAGGGGGCCGGCGAACTCTCCGGCGTCGTCCTCGACGAATCCCTGCTGGCC
>SDZP01000476.1 GCA_004144935.1 Caulobacteraceae bacterium
GTATAGGCCGAGCCTGAGGTTCCTCTCCTACCTGTTGGAGGAAGGCGGCAAGACGCCCCGCGCCGACCTGGCGGGGATCGACCGGCCGGACCTGGTCGAGGCGATGCTGCAGGCGGAGCAGGCCTGGCTGGCGGACGGCTAGCGGCGCCATTCGTAGCGGACGTCTGGGATCTTCTCTTCGTTGCCTTCGCCGTCGGTGAACTCGACCGCCACGAATCCCCGGCGCTCATAGAAGCCCCTCGCCCGGGTGTTGCCCTGGAAGGTCCAGAGTTGAAGCGTCCCGGCGCCCGTCCTGACCTGATCCAGCAGCCGCGAGCCATGCCCCTGCCCCTGCGCGTCCGGGCGCACGAAGAGATGGTTCAGCCAGCCCTCCACGCCGGCGGCGTAGGCGGCGACAGCGCCCTGCCCGTCCTCGATCACCCAGACGGTCTGGTGCGGCAGCATCCGCTCGCTGAAGAAGGCCAGATCCTCCTGCGGCGTATGGATGTGCGGATGCCAGGCGCTCAGGCGGTAGAGCGCCGCGATGGCCGGGGCGTCGGCGAGGACGGCCCGGCGCACCGTCACAGGCCGGCCGTCTCGGGCAGGCCGAGCATCAGGTTCATGTTCTGCACCGCCGCCCCAGAGGCGCCCTTGCCGAGGTTGTCGAGGCGGGCGACCAGCCGGACCTGGCCGGCGCCGCCGAAGACGAACAGCTGCATGCGGTTGGTGTTGTTCAGGGCCTGCGGCTCCAGGCCGGTGACGCCGGTGGTGTCCTCGACGGTGACGAAGGGCTCGCCCACGTAGGCGGCGCGCAGGCAGGCCTCGAGGTCGGTCAGGGCCGGCCGGCCGTTGAGGCGGTCCAGGAACAGCGGGACCTCGACGATCATGCCCTGGGCATAGCGGCCGACGCTGGGAGCGAAAAAGGGACGGACGGTGAGGCCGGTGTTTTTCTGCAGCTCAGGCACATGCTTGTGGCTCTGGGTCAGGCCATAGATGCGGAAGGCCTCCGCGCCCTCCCCCTCGAACTCGGCGATCATCGCCTTGCCGCCGCCGGTGTAGCCGCTGACGGCGTTGACGCTCACCGGGTAGTCGGCGGGCAGGATGCCAGCGTCGACCAGCGGCCGGATCAGGGCGATGGCGCCGGTCGGATAGCAGCCGGGGTTGCTGACCCGGGCCGAGGCGGCGATGGCGGCGCGCTGGCCCGGCAGTTCGGCGACGCCGTAGGTCCAGCCGTCAGCCACCCGGTGGGCGGTCGAGGCGTCGATGATCTTCACCGCGTCGCTGGAGATCAGGCCGACCGCCTCGATCGCCGCCTCGTCGGGCAGGCAGAGGATGACCAGGTCCACGCTGTTCAGCAGCTCGGCGCGGGCGTCCGCGTCCTTGCGGCGGGCCGGATCGATCGAGACCAGCTGGATATCGGTGCGGCCTTCCAGCCGCTCGCGGATTTGCAGGCCGGTGGTGCCGGCTTCGCCATCGATGAAGATCTTCGGGGCGGTCATCTTGGATTTCCTGCGGCCAAAAAGAAAAAGGGCGCCTCGGTTTCCCGAAGCGCCCTTTTCGCAACGTGCGTGACGTCGCGCGCTTAGCGCTTCGAGAACTGGAAGCTGCGGCGGGCCTTGGCCTTGCCGTACTTCTTGCGCTCGACGACGCGGCTGTCGCGGGTCAGGAAGCCGTGCGGCTTCAGGAGGGTGCGCAGGCCGGGTTCGTAGTAGGTCAGGGCCTTGGAGACGCCGTGACGCACGGCGCCGGCCTGGCCCGACAGGCCCGAACCGACGACGGTGACGACGACGTCGAACTGGCCGACCCGGTCGGTGACCTGGAAGGGCTGGGCCAGCATCATGCGCAGCACCGGGCGAGCGAAGTAGATCTCCTGGTCGCGACCGTTGATGGTGATCGAGCCCTTGCCGGGCTTGATCCACACGCGGGCGATGGCGTTCTTCCGCTTGCCGGTCGCGTAGGCGCGGCCTTGCTTGTCGATCTTGGGCTCAGCCGGGGCCGCGTCAGGCGACGACGACAGAGCTTGCAGGGCTTCGAGACCTTCGGCCATCAGGCGCTCCGCACATTCTTGGCGTTCATCTCTTTGAACGCGATGGTTTCGGGGTTCTGCGCTTCGTGCGGGTGTTCGCCGCCGTTGTAGATGCGCAGGTGGGTCATCTGGGCGCGGGCCAAGGGGCTTTCCTTGGGCAGCATGCGCTCGACGGCCTTTTCCAGGACGCGCTCGGGGAAGCGGCCGCTCAGCTGCTTGCCGGCGGTGATCTGCTTGATGCCGCCCGGGTGACCGGTGTGGCGGTAGTAGATCTTCTGGTCCAGCTTGCGGCCGGTGAACTTCACCTTGTCGGCGTTGAGGACGACGACATAGTCGCCGCAATCGACGTGCGGGGTGTAGTCAGGGCGATGCTTGCCGCGAAGACGC
>SDZP01000477.1 GCA_004144935.1 Caulobacteraceae bacterium
GGAACTCACCGTCGACAGCCTGGCCGGGGCGCTGAAGGCCCTGCTCAAGGACCCGGCCTGGCTCGGCAACATGGCCAAAGGCGCTCATGACGTCGCCAAGCCCGACGCCGCCGAAGACCTCGCCGACCTGGTCGAGCGCACCGCCTACGCCTGATGGCTCTCCGGCTGGTTCCCTTCGATCCGGCCGCCCATGCCGACCTCGTCCGGCCTCTGGCCCAGCTGTGGCTTGATAGTTGGCGCTCGACAGGCACGGCCAACGAGGAAGTCGTCCTGGTCGAGGACCTCGCCGCCCGCATCGCTGAGGAGGCCGCCACGGTTTGGGAGGTCACGCTGGCCTTCGAGGATGAGGCGCTGGCCGGCTTCATGGCGCTACGACCGCACGACGCCTGCCTCGACCAGCTGTTCATGTCTCCGACGGCGAAAGGGCAGGGGATCGGCAGCCGACTGATCGACCTGGCCAAGCAGCGCCTGCCCGGCGGCATGTGGCTGCGCACCGCCGAGGCCAACCATGCGGCCCGGGCCTTCTACGAAAAGCGCGGCTTCCACCACTACGAGACCGACCAGCATCCGACGCTGGGCTACGCGCGCGTCTTCTACCGCTGGCCCTGAGGCTCGGGGCGAGGCGGCGCCGGTCGATCGCAGCGCCAGGCGACAGCGGCGTCCGGCCTGGTTTCGTAGGCGTAGGATTCCACCGCGATCAGCCTGACCCCGCTGAAGCTGGCCGGCTTGGGGCCGACGCCGGGCGGCTGGAGACGCGTTGTGTATCGAGGCTGGACCTTCAGGATGGCGACTAGGCGGCGGTCAGGTTGCTGGCCGGTTTTGATCGCCGCCATGTACAGCGCCTGGACCTCTTTGGACCGGTCCAGTCGGGCATCGACGATTAGGGGGCTGATGTCCTGTCCCGCCGGATCACAGACCACATCGACCAGGTAGGGTTCGTGTGGCGAGCCGTGCCTGACAACCGCCTTCAGGCGAAACGTCGGCGGATACTGTCCGGCGTGGGAGGCATGCAGGTCTTTGATGGTCAGCGAGTCGGCCGGCGCCCGACGCTGCAGAAGCCACAGCGCCGCGACCGCGACAGCCAGTATCGCCAAGCCCTGAACCAGCTTCATGACGTCCTCATGCCTCGAAGCTGAGCCAGAAGATTACAAAAATCAATCGGTCTCGCCGGTCGGAATCCAGCGGCGCCCGGCCGCGACCGCTGCATCGACGCCGTCGATGTCCGGCGCCCCCAACGGCGCGGCGTCATCGCAGACCACCCTGGCCGCTTCGTCCTCTATGCCGCCCGGCGCGATCTTCGCCACCTCCCCGCCGCCGCCCGTCACCGGCCCTTCGACGCCGTCGGCCCGCACGCTGGCGAATCCCAGGCCCCGCGCCGTCCGCGCCGTGCAGTCGACCTCGAACCAGCGCCAGCCGCCGACATAGGCCACGCCGCCGGCAGTGAAGCCGGTCTCGGTTACCTGCAGCACCCGGAACTTCGCCGTCGCCCCGGTCCGCTCGATGCTGTCCAGATCGGTGAACATCGCAAAGGCGCCCAGCTGGGTCGGCCGCAGCCTTGGCCCGTCCGCCGCGACCGCGTCGCCCCCCACCAGCGCGGCGACCAACGCGAGGCCATTCCCCCACGGCGCCAAATCCTCTAATCCGCGTCTCATGATCGCCAGCCGCCGCCCCGTCCCGTTCGAACTCGGTCCCGTCCACTTCATCGGCATCGGCGGCATCGGCATGAGCGGCATCGCCGAGATCATGATCCGCATCGGCTACACCGTGCAGGGCTCCGACATGAAGCCCAGCGCCAACACCGAGCGCCTGGAACAGCTGGGCGCCCGCATCTTCATCGGCCATGCGCCGGAGCATGTCGAGGGCGCCTCGGCGGTTGTCTATTCGACCGCGGTCAAGGCCGACAATCCCGAGATCGTCGCCGGCCGCGAGCGCCGCCTGCCGCTGGTTCGCCGGGCCGAGATGCTGGCCGAGCTGATGCGGCTTCAGTTCTCCATCGGGGTGGCCGGCACCCACGGCAAGACCACCACCACCTCGATGGTCGCCGCCCTGCTGGACGCCGGCGGGCTGGACCCGACGGTGGTCAACGGCGGCATCATCAACGCCTACGGCACCAATGCGAAGGTCGGGGAGGGCGAGTGGATCGTCGTCGAGGCCGACGAGAGCGACGGCACCTTCCTGAAGCTCAAGTCCACCTGCGCCATCGTCACCAATATCGACCCCGAGCACCTGGATCACTACGGCGACTTCGACGCCGTGAAGAAGGCGTTCCAGGACTTTGTCGAAAACGTACCGTTCTACGGTTTCGCTGCGGTCTGCACCGACCATGCCGAGGTCCAGGCGATGGCCGCCCGGGTCAAGAACCGCCGCCTGATCACCTATGGGACCAATCC
>SDZP01000090.1 GCA_004144935.1 Caulobacteraceae bacterium
GGCGTGCAGCAAGCCATTCCTGCCGACCTGCACACAGCGGGGGAGGGGGGCGGCGGCCGGACGGGCGTATAGACGCCGCATGGCCGATGGAACCTCTCCCCTCATGACCCAGCCGATCGTCACGACCGACAGCGGTCCGTTGCGCGGTGTTGCTGTCGATGGCGTCAACAGCTTCCTGGGCGTGCCCTATGCGGCCGCCCCGGTCGGGCCCCTGCGCTTCGAGAAGCCGCAAAGGCCCGCGCCCTGGTCGGAGCCGCGCGACGCCACGGCTCCCGGCGCGACCTATCCCCAGACCATGCGCCCGTTCGACGCCCTCGATCTGGCGCCGCTGATCGGCGAGGGCGTCCGCCCCGGCGACGACTGGCTGAACCTCAACGTCTGGGCGCCGGCCGGCGCGGCCGGCCTGCCGGTCATGGTCTGGATCCACGGCGGCGGCTTCGTCGCCGGCAGCGGCCACACCCCGGTCAACGACGGGACCTCGTTCGCGAGGAACGGCGTCGTGCTGATCAGCCTCAACTACCGCATGGGCGTCGACGGCTTCATGGCCATCCCGGACGGGATCACCAACCTCGGTCTGCGCGATCAGATTTTCGCCCTCGAATGGGTGCAGCGGAACGCCGCCGCCTTCGGCGGCGACCCGGCCAACGTCACCGTCTTCGGCGAAAGCGCCGGGGCCATGTCGGTCGCCGACCTCGTCGCATCGCCCCTGGCCAGGGGCCTGTTCAGACGGGCCATCATCCAGAGCGGCCACGGCTCCATGGTTCGCCCCGTCGAGGTCAGCCACCGCCTGGCCCGCAAGGTCGCCCGCATGATGCGGGTGCCGGCCACCGTCGAGGGCTTCCGCAGCCGCACCGCCGAACAGACCTTGCCGTTCGCCGACAGGGTCCAGCTGCCGACCGTGCAGCTGAACCTGCGCGACGACCAGGGCCGCGAGCCGGCCTTCGGCCTGTCCCGCTACCTGCCGGTCTATGGCGATGACGTCCTGCCCGAGCATCCGCTGGCAGCGCTGGCGAACGGCGCCGGCAAGGATGTCGAGATCCTGATCGGTACCAACCGCGAAGAGATGAACGTCTATTTCGTCCCCACCGGCGTACGGAAGTCCATCAACCGCTGGCTGGCCTGGTATATGGTCAGCCGCTCGATCCGGGGCGCCAAGGACATCCTGCGCGACTACGGCTACGACGACCGCAAGGTGAAGGCCGGCGACATGCTGAGCGAGGCCATGCACGATCTGGTCTTCCGCTGGCCGGCCCGCGTCTATGCCCAGGCGCACCAGGGGCCGACCCACTTCTACGAGTTCGACTGGAAGAGCCCCGCCTTTGGCGGCGCGCTGGGCGCCTGCCACGCGCTGGAAATTCCGTTCGTCTTCAACACCCTGTCCTGCGCGACCGGGGAGAAGGGCCTCGCCGGTCCAAATCCGCCGCAGGACCTGGCCGACCGCATGCACGCGACCTGGGCCGACTTCGCCAAGGGCAGGGGGGTGCCGTGGGAGCCCTACGACGCCGTCCGCCGCCAGGTGCATCGCTTCGACAAGGGCGAGACCGTCACCGATCCCGACATGCCGGCCGCCCGTCACTGGCGCCCGTAACCAGGCCCGTTTCATGTACCTGCAGCGCTTCCAGCTCACCGGCCGCGTGGCCTTCGTCACCGGCGGGGCCAGCGGCATCGGCCTGTGCGCCGTCGAAGCCCTGGCCGAAGCCGGCGCCCGGGTCATCTTCGGCGACCTGACGCCGCAGGCCATCGACGACGCGGTCGACGCCATGGCCGCCAGGGGCTACGCCGTCGAGGGCGTGGTCCTCGACGTCACCGACTCCGCCGCGGTCGACTCGGTGGTCGCCGACATCGTCGCCCGCCACGGCAGGGTCGACATCCTGGTCAACAACGCCGGCATCGCCCTCAGCGAGATCGACGCCGAAGACATGGAGGACGAGCGCTGGCGCAAGGTCCTCGACGTCAACCTCAACGGGACGTTCTGGTGCGCCCGCGCGTTCGGCAAACAGATGCTTAGCCAGGGCGGCGGCAGCATCGTCAACGTCGGCTCGATGAGCGGCTTCATCGTCAACCGTCCCCAGGGCCAGGCCCACTACAACGCCTCAAAGGCCGCCGTACACCACCTGACCAGGAGCCTCGCCGCCGAATGGGGTGCGCGCGGCGTACGGGTCAACGCCGTGGCCCCGACCTACATCGCCACCCCTTTGAACGCCTTTGCCGACAAGGCGGCCCCGATGTACCAGCGCTGGATCGACTCCACCCCTCAGGCCAGACTTGGCGAGCCGGAGGAAGTCGCGGCCGTCATCCTCTTCCTGGCATCCGACGCCGCCAGCCTGATGACCGGCTCCATCGTGCTGGCGGATGGCGGCTACAGCTGCTGGTAGCCCCCAAACTCCGGTAATCCTGACGCAAGTCAGGATCCACCCCCAACCCCGAAAGTCCTGACGAAAGTCAGGACCCACCCACCTCCACTATGTGCGGCGGCTGGACGCTGACTTTCGTCAGGGTGACCGTAGGTGGGACTGTATGGGTAAACTCCACCTGCGGATCGGCACAGCCGCCGACCTTTCAGATAGGTCGCCCTCGCTCTAGCGTCCCCTGATACAGACCGGGGCTCTCCCGGCGGACATCAGGGGAAACACCTCATGCGCTTCACGACTCTCCTCGCCGCCGGCGTGGCCGCTTCGGCCCTGCTGTCGGGCACGGCTGCCCTCGCCCAGGACGCCGCGGTCGCCAGCGTCGACGGAACCGATGTCGGCGAGGTCATCGTCACCGCCCGGAAGCGCGAAGAGAACCTGAAGGACGTCCCCATCGCGGTGACCGCCGTCGGCGCCGACACCCTGGAGCGCGAACAGATCTACGTCCTCAAGGACATCGCCGCCTTCTCCCCCGGCCTGACCATCAACAGCGACGCCGTCGGCCGCGCCTTCGTCTCCATCCGCGGTGTCGGCACCACCCTGATCGACAGCGTCCAGCCGGGGGTCGGCATCTTCATCGACGGCATCTACCAGTCCAACACCAGCTACCTGAACAGCCCCCTGCTGGACGTCGCCCGCATCGAGGTGCTGCGCGGGCCGCAGGGCACCCTGTTCGGCAACAACACCCTCGGCGGCGCCATCAGCGTCGTCACCCGCCAGCCGTCCGACGAGTACCGCCTGCGCCTGTCGGGGGCCATCGCCGGTCCCGACGATTTCGGCTCGCTCGCCGGCAGCCTTTCCGGCCCCATCATCGAGGGCAGGCTGCAGGGCCGCATCGCCGCCAGCTACCACACCCAGGACGGCTTCTCCGAAAACGCCCTGGCCGGCGGCAACGCCAACCCGCTGGAGCAGACCTCGGTCAACGGCGCCCTGCGCTGGGAACTGTCCGACAGCGCCGTGATCACCACCAGCGCCTACTACGACAAGGTCACCGGCGGCCAGACGCCCTACGCCAACGTAACCGGCGTCAACGACCACAGCCGCGACACCACCCTGAACCTCAACAGCATCGCCACCTACGAGTACCGCGGCCTCAACGTGAAGGGCGTCTTCGACATCGGAAACACCAAGCTGACCGCCATCGGGGCTTACGATCGCAAGGAAGGCAAGGCCTCGGGCGACGGCGACTTCGGCCCGATCGATTTCTTCCGCATCTACAACGGCCACAACGACGCCGACAGCTACACCGCCGAACTGCGCGCCGACACCGAGTGGACCGGCAACTTCTCCACCCTGGTCGGGGTCTTCGCCAATGACGCCGAGACGACCAATGGCAACGACACCCTGATCGTGCCCCTGGGCTTCACCCAGACCTCCGTCGCGACCCAGCACATCAAGCAGCAGGCCATCTTCGGCACCGCCTTCTGGACCGTCGACGACAGTCTCGAGATCACCGGCGGCCTGCGCTACGACCATCAGGAGGTCACGGCGACCAACGCCACCAGCGACTACGCCACCTACCAGCTGCAGCCCCGGCTCACGATCACCAAACACTGGACCGACGAGGTCATGACCTATGCCTCGGTCAGCCGCGGCTTCCGCGGCGGCGGCTCGAACGGTGACGGCGCCCCCAACGCCATCTACCGCGGCGACTCCGTCTGGACCTACGAGATCGGGACCAAGCTGCAGACCGCCGACCGCAGGCTCTCGGTCGACGCGGCTGTCTTCTACAACGACTACAAGGACTACATCGGCCAGAACTCCCTCGCCCCCCGGGTCGGCGGCGCCGGCTTCGTGGCCATCAATCTCAACAGCGGCGACGTGAAGAGCTATGGCCTCGAGGTGGAAGCCCGCTGGCGTCCGACCGACAACCTGTCGTTCAATGCCGGCGTCACCCTGCTGCACGCCCGCATCGAGGACGACAGCGCCTACTTCGAAACCACCGGCATGAACCTGGCCAGCGACCGGCTGCTGTTCGTCCCCGACTGGAACTATTTCGCCAGCGGCAGCTACACCCTGCCGCTGGGGGCCGACGACCTGCGCTTCGACCTGACCGTCATCGGCAAGGGCGACCGCATCGGCTCGACCCTCAACGACGCCGACGTGCCGGTTCTGGAAAGCTACACCCTGGTCAACAGCTCGCTGACCTTCGTGCATGGCGAGGTCAACGTCGCCCTGTTCGCCACCAACCTGTTCGACGAGGACTACACCGAATCCTACTTGGATCGGTCGCTGCTCGAGAAGGCGGGTCTTGCCTTCCTGGCCACCAATCTGGCGATCCAGGGCGATGGTCGCCGCGTCGGCATCCGCGCCTCGGTGAACTTCTGATAGCGTGATTTCAGATGAATGCCCCCGGTGTCCGCCACGGCCTTTCCGAGACCTTCCTGGCTGACGCCCGGGCGGTGTTCGGCGACCGCCTCCATCTCGGTGAGGCCATGCGGCGCCAGCACGGCCAGAGTGAAAGCCACTTCGAGGTCATGCTGCCGGACGCGGTGGTGTTCGCCCGCTCGACCGAGGAGGTCGTGGCGCTTGTCCAGATGTGCAACCGCCACGACACGCCGCTGATCCCGTTCGGGGCCGGCACCTCGATCGAGGGCAACACCATTCCGGTGCGCGGCGGGGTCACCCTCGACCTGTCGGAGATGAACGCCATCCTCGACGTCAATGCCGAGGACTTCGACGTCACCGTGCAGGCCGGCGTGCGGCGGGAGGAGCTTAACGCCCACCTGCGCGACGTCGGGCTGTTCTTCCCGATCGATCCGGGGGCCAACGCCACCATCGGCGGCATGGCGGCCACCCGCGCCTCCGGCACCAACGCCGTGCGCTACGGCACCATGCGCGAGGCGGTGCTGGCCCTGCGGGTCGTCACCCCGGACGGCCGCGACATCCGCACCAGCCGCCGGGCCCGCAAGTCGGCGGCCGGCTATGATCTCACCCGGCTGATGATCGGCTCGGAGGGCACGCTCGGCGTCATCACCGAGATCACCCTGCGCCTGCACGGAATCCCGGAAGCCATCCTTTCGGCGGTCTGCAGTTTCGAGACCCTGGCGGGCGCCGTCGACACCGTCGTCCAGTCGATCCAGCTTGGCATTCCGCTGGCCCGCGTCGAGATCCTCGACGACATGCAGATCAGGGCCTGCAACGCCTACTCGGGCCTCGACTACCCGGAGAAGACGACGCTCTTCTTCGAGTTCCACGGCTCCGAACGCTATGTCCAGGAGCAGGTCGAGACGGTCGCCGCCCTCGCCGCCGACAACGGCGGCTCGGCCTTCCAATGGTCCAACCTGCCCGAGGAACGCGCCAGGCTGTGGAAGGCCCGCCACCAGGCCTTCTACGCCGCCACCGCCCTGCGTCCCGGCGCCGTGGGCTGGCCGACCGATGTCTGCGTGCCGATCAGCCGCCTGGCTGAATGCATCGGCCAGACCAAGGCCGACCTGCAGGCCGCGACCATCCCCGCGACCATCCTAGGCCACGTCGGCGACGGCAACTTCCACGTCGTCTTCGTCATCGATCCGGAAAACCCGGCCGAGCAGGCCGAGGCCGAACATCTCAACGAGCGGCTGGTCCGCCGGGCCCTCGACATGGACGGCACCTGCACCGGCGAGCATGGAATCGGCATTGGCAAACAGGACTGGCTCGTTGAAGAACTGGGTGAGGCCGTCGAAACCATGCGGCTGATCAAACGGGCTCTTGATCCCAAGGACCTGTTCAACCCGGGAAAGATTTTCAGCCTGTGACCGAACTGACCCGGCCGTCCCCGGCCAACACCCGCCGCCTTGTCGATCGCGAGGTCGACCCCCTGCTCGATCTCTCGCCCACCACGGTGCTCAGCGACGAGGCGCTTCCGACCCTGCGCGCCGCCGGGCGCATGCCGCTGCCGGCGGCGGAGGGCCGGGCGGCCGAGGTCATCCGGCAGGTGCTCGAGGTTCCGGGACCGAAGGACGCGCCGGACGTCGGCATCATCGTCTATTCGCCCCCGGACATGGCCGCCCCGGTCGGCTGTATCTTCCACATTCATGGGGGCGGCTACGTCGTCGGCGCCGCCGCGCCGCAGGAGCCGCTCCACCGCATCTGGGCGGCCAAGCTGGACTGCGTTGTCGTGACCGTCGATTACCGCCTGGCGCCTGAAACCCGCGCCCCCGGCAATGTCGAGGACTGCTACGCCGCGCTCGCCTGGACCTTCGCCAATGCGGAACAGCTGAACATCGACCCGGCGCGGGTCGGCGTCATGGGCGAGAGCGCCGGCGGCGGCCTGGCGGCGGCCCTGGCCCTGCTGGCCCGCGACCGCGGCGAATATCCCCTGGCCTTCCAGCACCTGATCTACCCCATGCTGGACGACCGCACCGTCACCCGCCCCGATCCTCACCCGATCGCCGGCGAGTTCATCTGGACGCCGCACAACAACCACTACGGCTGGTCGGCGCTGCTGGGCGTCGAGCCGGGCTCGGACGGGGTCTCTCCCTACGCCGCGCCGGCGCGGGCCGAAGACCTCTCGGGCCTGCCCCCCACCTTCATCGCCACCGGCGCCCTCGACCTCTTCCTGGAAGAGGACATGGAATACGCCCGCCGCCTGCTCCGCGCCGGCGTCGCCACCGAACTCCATGTCTACCCCGGCGGCCCCCACGGCTTCGATTTCCACCCGACGGCGGAGGTTTCGGTCCAGGCCCGCAAGGACAGCCTCACGGCGCTGGGACGCTTTCTCCGGGCGAAGGGCTGACGCTGGGGAGGCGATCTCGGCGGGCGCGCCAAGGACACTCCGTCGCAACCTATCTGACAGGTCTGGACGAACCTTTCAGATAGGTCCATGGTGCGACTCGGCCCCCGCAGAGGGGCGGGAGGACATCGCCATGGGACAGGTCCCGTCTCCACCAACGCGCGCCGTCGAGACCCTCGTGGTCTCGCATGAGTTCACCATCCTGGTCGGCGGCGGTCCGTTCGATTCGGTTGCCATGCCGCAAGACACCGTCGCCCTGGCCTTCGCCATGGGTTCGATCAGCGCCCCCGCCACCCTTGAGGAGGTCGGCGCCGCCGGCGTCGCCGCCCTGCTGGCCCGCGATACCGAAGCCACCCGCATCATCCTGCTCATCGCCCCGGGGGTTTACCCCCGCCTTTCCGGCGCCGCCGCCCCTGGCGACACCTCCCGGCGCCTCTTCCATCTGCCCAGCGACCTGCGCGCGATCGCGCTGGCCCTGCGCGACACCCAGCGCACCGGCGAAGCCGCCGAAATCTACCGTGCGGCCAAGGCCATCGAGTTGATCTCGGAGGCCCTGGTCATGCTGGCCGGCGCGGGCCTGGTGCCGATGGCTGTCGACGGGCAGCTTTCGCGCGACGACGCGCTGCGCATCGTCTCGGCCCGCCGCCTGATCGAGGAACGCTGGAACCAGAAGCTGTCCCTCGATGGCATCGCCAGCCACTGCGGCCTCAACCGCGAGAAGCTCAGCCGCGGCTTCCGGGAGATGTTCGGCGCCACCGTCGCCGAGGCCATCGCCGAACAGCGCCTGCAGCAGGCCAGCCGCATGCTGCTGACCACGGATCTGCCGGTCAGTTCGGTGGGCTACGAGAATGGCTACCTCAACAACGCCAGCTTCGCCCGCGCCTTCGGCCGCCGCTTCGGGGCCACCCCCTCCGACTTCCGCGCCCGCGAACTCGCGGCCTAGAGACAGGACAGACAAGACGATGGGCGTGGTTGCAGTACACACCGGCGCGCGCGACGACGGCGGCTCGCTCGTCCAGCGGTCAGTCCAGGCGGTCACCGACTTTATCCGCGAGCAGGGCCTGCGTGTCGGCGACAGCCTGCCGGGCGAGGCGTATTTCGCCACCAGCCTCGGGGTCAGCCGGGCAGTCATGCGCGAAGCCTTCGGGGCCATGGCGGCGCTGCACCTGATCGACGTCGGCAACGGCCGCAAGCCCCGTGTCGCCGCCCTCGATGGTGCGGTGATGGCCTCCAGCCTCGGCCATGCCGTCGACACCGCCCAGATCACCGTGCCGGAGGTCTGGGACGTCCGCCGCACCATCGAGCTGCGCACCGTAGCCCTGGCCGCCACCCATCGCACCGAGGACGAGGCGCGCCGCATCATCGACCTGGCCGAGGCCATGGCCGTCGCCATGGACGACCTGCCGGCCATGACGCGTCACGACATCGCCTTCCACGACGCCATCGCGAAGGCCAGCCACAACGCCCTGTTCGTGCAGATCGTCAGCTCCTTCGGCCCGTTGATGGAGACCGCCGTCCCGACGGCCTGGGCGACCCGCGCCACCGAGGCCGAGCGCCAGGCCACCATCGAGCGTCACCGCGCCGTCGCCCGGGCCATCTTCGCCGGCGACCCCGCCGCCGCCGTCGCCGCCATGGACGACCACTTCGAAACCGCCGTGGGCGACGTGCTGAAGGCCCAGGCCCAAGGCGTCAAAGGGCGCGGCCGGGAGGAGCACGGCAAATGACCGTTGACGCTGTCGCCCTGGGCGGCCCCACCGTCGCCGTCGACGGTCCCGCGCCCGTCGCTGCGCCCGGCGCCCAACGCTTCTGGTTCGCCATCCTGCTGCTCGCCATCGCCATCGGCGCGGGCGGGGCCATGCGCATCGTCTTCAGCCCCCTGGCCGAGGCCGCCAAGCTCGACATGGGCCTGACCGACAGCCAGCTGGGCCTGGTCCAGGGCATTGCCGTCGCGCTGCCCATCGCCCTCCTGTCCATCCCGCTCGGGTGGATGACCGACCACACCAGGCGCGTCCGCATCCTCCTGGCCATGGTCGTCCTCTGGACGGCCGGCACGCTGATGACCGGGTTCGTCGACGGCTTCTGGATGCTGTTCGCGGCCCGCACCCTGGCCGGCCTCGGGGCCGGCTGCGCCCTGCCGGTCTGCATCTCCCTGGCCGCCGACCTCTGCGCGCCGGAGAAGCGCGGCCGGGCGATGATGTACATCTCGCTGGGCAACGTCGCGGGCGCGGCCGTCGCCTTCGGGGTCGGGGGCGGGCTGCTGGGCGCCTTCACCCGATCCGACCCGGCCATCGCCGGCCTCGCCCCCTGGCGCGAGGTGCATCTGGTCTTCGGTCTGTTCAGCGCCGCCCTGATCCTGCCCATGCTGCTGCTGCGCGAGCCGGTGCGCCGCGAGGTCAGCACGGCCGGCAGCGCCATCGGCCCCGCCGCCCGCGCCCTCTGGGCCCGCCGCCGCTTCCTTGGCCCTCTGTTCGTCGGCCAGATCAGTGTGGTCATGGCCGACTCCGCCGCCGGCGTCTGGGCCGCCCCGGTGCTGATCCGCCACTACCACCAGAGCCCGGAACAGTTCTCCGCCATCATGGGCCTGATCCTGCTCACCTGCGGCGTCGCCGGCGCCGCCATCGGCGGCTTCGTCGCCGACTGGGGCCAGAAGCGTCCAATGCGTGGCGGCGTCATGATCGGCGCGGTCGTCGCCTCCGCCATCGGCATCCCCGCCGCCCTGTTCCCGATCATGCCCAGCCTCGCCGGCTTCTTTCCGGCCATCGCCCTGCTGCTGCTCTGCGGCACGGTGACCGGCCTGGTCGCCGCCGTCGCCATCACCGTGCTGGTCCCCAACGAGTTTCGCGGACTCTGCCTGGGGGCCTTCATGGTCATCGGCGCCCTGTTCGGCCTCGGCCTGGCGCCGCAACTGGTCACCGAAGGCAGCAGGCTGCTGGGCGGGGAGGGCCACCTAAACCAGGCCCTGGCCATCACCGGCGTCGCCGCCAGCATCCTCAGCTTCATCGCCTTCTGGCTCTCGATGCGCGCCGCCCCCAGGAGCGCCACCGAGGTCTAGATGAATATGTCTAGACATATTCATCGCGTTTCAGCGCCGATCCTGTCTAAGAACGAGTAAAGGCGCCGCAAAAGGCCGGTCTGACGCGGCGAATGTGGCAATATGGCAAACTTCCACGGCCATCGCCTTCGCCCCGCCGCCGATCCTTGCTAAGGGGCCCTGCGCCGCCACGGGAGCCTGCCGCCTTGACCCTGTCCGACCACCTCTCCACCGCCAACCCGGCCCTGGCCGGGCTGATCCTCGCCGTCGCCAACGCCTGCGTCGAGATCGCCGGGGTCGTCCGCCGCGGCGGGGCCGAGCACAGCGCCGCCGTCTCGGTCAACGTCCAGGGCGAGGTGCAGAAGGGCCTGGACGTCCTGGCCAACGACATCCTCATCCGCGTCGCCGGCCGCAGCCCGGCCCTGGTCGCCATGGGCTCCGAGGAGATGGACGACATCATTCCGGTCCGCGACTTGGGCCCGGACGGCGGCTATTTCCTGCTGTTCGACCCGCTGGACGGCTCCAGCAACATCGACGTCAACATATCGGTCGGCACCATCTTCTCCGTCCTGCCGGCCGATATGTTGACGTCGATGTTGCTGGAGCCGTCCAGCGGGTCGAACAGCAGGAAATAGCCGCCGTCCGGGCCCAAGTCGCG